>VGZN01000191.1 GCA_016872635.1 Planctomycetota bacterium
TCGTTGGACGTATTTCTTAAAGGCTCTCGCGAAGGATCGAGCGAGACGCTATCCATCGGCATACGACTTGGCCAAAGACATTCAGAGGTATCTCAACAACGAGCCTATCGAGGCGCTGCCGCCGTCGACCGCTTATCGTCTCAAAAAATACGTCCAACGAAATAGACTTGCGATCGGTTCTGTCGCGATGATCACCTGCGCCCTCCTCCTCGGACTTGCTGGGACGACGTGGCAAGCCAGCAAGGCTCGTGAAGCTCGAACTGTCGCTGAATTGCAAACGGATATCGCACGTTCCGAGAGTCAAAGGGCCCGAGAAGCAGAGTTTGCAGCGGTCAGAGAAGCGGAAAATGTCCTCAAGCAATCTCGGTACTCTATAGCTATCGCGAATTTCGTAAACCGCCACCTCCTCGAGTTCACTGATCCCGACATTGAGCCTGATCGAAATATATGCTGCGAACAGTACTCGATCGGGCTGCTATATCTATCCAAACACTAAACGACGCTCCCGAGACACAAGCTGCCGTGAGGCATACTCTTGCCGAGAGCTACTTGAGCCTCGGAGAATATGTGGAAGCTACCTCGCATGCTGAGGCAGCCATGGAATTACAAGCCTCCGCGCTCGGCGAATCACATCCCGAAAGTTTGGCCACTCTCATCCTTCGAGCAGAAATTCAGCTCCGTTGCTGCGAGTATCGAGAGGCTAACGAAACGTTCATCCGTGCTCTCCAGCTGTGCCGAAAAAATCTTGGGAATGACCACGTCTTGACCCTACATGCTGTCCGAGGCCAAGGCGTTTCATGGGCAAAACTTAGCAGGCTGCAAGCTGCCCGCGAGCTCTTTCACGAGCTGTATCAAACCCAGTCAGCCACACTCGGTGAAAATCATCGCGATTCACTAGAAACTCTTCGGGAGCTCGCAGAGGTCTCCGCTGCGTTTGGAAATCATCATGAGGCGATTGCCGAATTTAGTGCCATCCGCGACGTGGCAAGAGAACAACTCGGTCATGCACATCCGTTGACCCTGAAGATTGAGTCGGGCATCGCAGCATCCAAAATCGAACTCTGGCAATACCAAGATGCTAGAAAAATCCTCCAATCAATCGTCGATTCAACCACGGAAAGCTTGGGAGAATTACACCCCGAGACAATACTAGGAAAATCGTCGCTGGCTTCAATATCTCTGAAACAAGGAAAGCTCGAAGAGTCCGCATCCTTGCAACGAAAGTTGCTTGCTATCGCAGAAGAACGTCTCGGTCGAAAGCATTTGATCACCATCCAAATCGCAACTTCACTCGCGGATGTTTTGAGTGAACAAGGAGCAACCGAAGAGGCGAAATCCTTATACAAAAACGCGCTTTCCATCTCCGATCAATTGCTTGACCCAAATAGCCTGCAATCCCTCAGGCTTCGATTCCGATCGGCGGCTGCATTGGCATTCGAAGGAAACTACGACGAAGCCCTGGTGCAGTGGAATGCAATTCTGGACATTCAGAAAAAGGAATACTCCACAAGCAATCCTGATGCTCTCAAAACACTATGTGCCATCGCCAACGTATGGATGGCGCGAGGACGGTACGCAGAAGCAAGCTCCGCCTTTGAGGACATCAAGATGACAACGCATGATGTGTTTGGGGAAGACCGCCCCTTAGAACTCGACGCGAGATCCAAAATCGCATCCATCGCTGCGCTTGAAGGCAAGATCGAAGAGTCCAACGATGAATTTCGGTCGACCTTGGATGCGTGCGAGAAAGCTTATTGGTACCAATTCGCCCATCACCATCGAGGTGCGAATCAATTACTCTGAATCCCTTTCCAGACTCGGTTTTCATCCTGAGGCATTATCGCTCCATGAGCAACTGGTCGTTGCCTGCAAGGAAGCGTTCGGCTCCAACCACAATGCGACCCTGAGGGTTCTAGATAATTCGGTGAATACATTGAGCGAACTCGGAAGACTGGATGAAGCGAAACGGATCGGCCAGCAGCTCCTGGAACTACGAGGCAAAAATTTGGGGGAGCATCATCCGTTGACACTGCGAGTCGCAAACAATCTCGGATGCTGCCTGTTGAAGGAGGGAGATTTCAAAAATGCTGAGGTCTTGATCCGGAAAGCAGTCGATGCAAGCCGGGAGCATTATGGTGCTGATTTCCCTGCGACAACGCAGTTTTCTCAAAATCTAGCCACGCTACTAAGCATGCAAGGCCCAAGCGACGAATCGATCAAAATGTTTCGAGATATCATTGCCCGAATGACCCGGATTTTGAATGCGGACCACGTTGATGTGCTCGCTGCAAAAGCTCGATACGCGGCCGCTCTCTCGTTTCAGAAGCGATTTCATGAAGCAAAACAGGAATACGAGCAGCTGCTGGCTCAATACCGCCGAACACTTAGCGACGACCAACCCAACACCCTCATCTGCATGGATAATCTGGCCAGTGCCCACGGAGCGATTGGGGAGTACGAGCAAGCCATTCAGCTAGTTGAGCAAATCGTCACCAACTCGGTTCGCAAATATCCCAAGATGCCATTCACCCTCAAAGCGATTCATGGTCTCATTGAGTATCGAATCCTTGCAGGACGACCGCTCGATTCCGCAGAAGAGCTGCGTCACGTCATTGAACTTTACAAGGCGAACAATTTCAGCTTTGATTGGATGGTCATGGATTTTCATCACATGGCGATCGCTTATCTGGTGAAAAACGAACCGAATGAATCCGTACGGATCATGCGGGAACTCGTCGAAGTTTGCGATAAGCAATTAGGTCCATCCAATGTCAATTCGTTGGTCAATAAGCTGCGACTCGCTGATCTGCTGATCAAGCGACAAGAGGAGAGCGAAGCGCACGACCTCCAACGAGTCGTGAAATCTACACTCTCGGAGAAACAAAAAAGCTCGAACGATACAGCAGCGTTTCATACAGGGATGGAACAGCTCAAGGCTTTGTTTACAACGAGTCCGATGGAGATCGAGGGCATTGCGAACGCTTTCGTCGCTAGAAGCAATGGCTGATCGCAGCAAAGCTATACACGCAGTGCGCTGTACTGGCCCTCTCTGAGAAGGGAACCGTAACGACTGAGGAAACTGGCCCGTCTGCACTGAATGACGAGACGCTTGGTTTCGTCAATAAGGCGATCGCCATGCTTCGACAAGCGGCTGATACGCGGGCGATTCCCAATCGCCGTGTGCTTGAGTGGCTCGTAATCTCACCCGACTATGAGCCGCTTCGATCTACGGAGGAGTTCCGAAAGACTCTGGATCAAATCGATCGCCAATTTCAATGCGATCAATTGATCCAAGTGGCGTGGAGTCTCGCTCGGGCGGGAGAGCATGATCAAGCTCGCGCCACCGCGGATAAGATCGTATCGGACTATTTGAAGGAAAATGAACCGGAGGGTGCGAAACATGCACCGATGTACTACAACCTGGCATGCACCTATTCCCGATGCTACGAATCCGCAAGGCGCTCCGGCGAGGCTTCGATTCCCACCCTGCAATCGGCGATTGCCAGTTTCGATGCGTGTGCGCGACTCGGATTCTTCAACACGGACGGAATCGCGCGACTGGATGCGGATGTTGATCTGAATCCCATCCGCGAAACTGAGGAATTCAAGGCCTTCGCCAGAAGCGTTCGAGGCAAATGAATAGCCATCGACGTGCTATCGATGGGGCTCAACGGCCGTGTTCACGCGAGCCGTTGGCATCTGTGGGATATTCTCGACCAAAACCTGCAGTAAAATCGAGCCTTGGTTGTGACACCACTCGATTGAACACGAAGGAAATCCCCCAATGAAACGCGTACCGAACGCAGCCTGTTTGCCGATGTTTGTAGCGGTAGCTTGGGTGCAATCGATCTGCTGTCAAGCATTGCACGCTCAAGAGGTCGCTACCCAGCAACCACCAGTGATCGTAGGGAATCTCCGAATCAGCAAGTTGCTCATCCTCGGTAACAGTGTGGCACTTCACGCTCCCGCACCCAAAATCGGTTGGACTGGAAATTGGGGGATGGCGGCTAGCAGTCGAGATAAAGACTTTGCTCACGTGCTTCATGCTCAACTGTGCAAGGCTTCGCTTGGCGAACCGCAACTGTTGGTCCGGAATATCGCAGATTTCGAGCGCAAGCAAACAGACTTTGATTTCGATATGGGATTGAAAGATCCGATTGAATTCGGAGCCGATGTTGTCATCGTTGCTGTAGGTGCCAATGTACCTGCTCTCGAAACCGATGAGGCCAAGCAACGTTATCGTACGGCATTCGAGCAATTGTTAAGCCGACTTCAGGAAAAGCCCCTAGCCGCGTTGATCGTCCGGGGCGAGTTTTGGCCCGACCCTGTCAAAGAAACAATCATGCGCGAGGGTTGCGAAAAAGTCGGTGGGACATTCGTCCCCCTTCCCCATTTGAACAACGATCCAGCCAACCTGGGAAGCGCCGATCAAAAGTTCGAAAATGCCGCAGTCGCCGGGCATCCCGGCGATCAAGGAATGCGGCTTATCGCGGATGAACTTTGGAAAGCCATCGAGAAAATTTTTAAGTGACGCTACGCCCAGCTCAGATGCTTAGAACGAGCCTTTTTGTGTTGCGTTCGTTCCCGTCGATCGCTCCTACCAAATTGGGTTCTCGAACCGGCGATTCAAGAAGTTTCACCATTTTGCTGCGATTCAGATTTGTAGCGATTCAGACCTTCCAGCGCCAGCCCCTCGAAATTCCTCGAGAGAAAGGCCTACCACGGTGACAGCTTGGGGCAATGGAATATGATGTCGGCTTCACGCAGCGCGTGTATTCGCATCCACCGCTGAGGATCGATGATCCCAGTCCAATACCCAAGTGTGAAACCGATATGGCAAAGAAGCGAAACGGAAAAGCCAAAAAGAGCTCTTGGAAACGCCGGAGCAAACCCGGTGATGCGCCAGGGACTCTGGTCGTGGACCCAAACGCATTCCCCACCTTGATCCGCGTAATCGGTTTTGGTGGCCCAGATATCATCGAAAAAGAAATCCAGGATCTGCAGGAACTGCGTTCCTTGATCGCGACGACGCCCCTTTTATGGGTCGATGTCGTTGGATTGGGCAGCGATTCCACCTTGCGCGAAATTGCTTCGTTGCTCCAATTGCATCCATTGGCCATGGAAGATGTGGTCAATGTCTACCAACGCGCCAAGGTCGAAGACTTTGACCACACACTCTTCGTGATCGCGCGCATGATCGATGGTCACGATGCGGGACTCACCGAGCAGCTTTCGTTCTTTTTAAAGAGCAACGTTCTGGTCACCTTCCAAGAACGCTATGGTGACTGCTGGGATCCGTTGCGCCAGCGAATCCGACAACGTCGCGGCAAAGTCGCTGAATCCGACTTGGATTATCTCTTGTACAGCATGCTCGATGCGGTCATCGATAGCTACTTCCCCGTGATCGAGCATATCGTCGAGCAAGTCGACGCGCTTGAGGCGGATATCATCGAAGAAGTTCGCAATGAGCAAATGCATCGTGTCCATGAATTGCGGGGACAATTACTAGGCGTGCGTCGCGCGATCAGGCCTCACCGGGAAATGGTCAACGAACTGGTTCGGGATACAATCCCAAGTATCCGACCTGAGACTCGCGTCCATCTCCGTGATTGCTATGACCATGTCATCCAAGTCATCGATACGGTCGATACCTACCGCGAACTCACCTCAGACCTGCGAGATTTTTATCTGTCGAGTGTCAGCAACAGCATGAATGAAGTGATGAAGCTACTGACCATCATATCGACGATCTTCATCCCGTTGTCGTTCATCGCAGGTGTCTACGGCATGAACTTCAGCGATGATTCCCCATGGAATATGCCAGAGCTGAAGTGGAAGTTCGGGTATTTTTTCTCGCTGGCCCTGATGGGTTTGGTCGCGAGCGTACTACTCGTTTACTTCCGGCGTCGACGTTGGATTTGAACGCGACTCCAGACGGCGGATGCGAATGCGGTTCCCCGCCGCCTGCGGAGTCGCCTCGTACTTGTACTGCTCGATCGCGCCCGCCGTGTCTCCGATTTGCTCCATGTTCCGCCCGAGCAAGTAGTGGGCCTGCGCATGCCAACGTTCAGTCCCCTTCAAATCGAGCAAACGCTTGGTCAACCAATCGATGGCCGTCTCGGGCTTGTTCAAGTCCATATTTGCCATCGCTAGGAAAATACCGATGTCGAACTTGGATCGGCGGAAAAATAATTGGGCCATTTGCACCCGTGCTTGGAACGCTTCCATAGTCTCGGTGGGGCGTTTCACGACGCCGAGCGATTTCTGGATCTCGCGATCGTATTGGAGCTCACGCAATGTTTCTTCATCGACCCGGAAGTCCATATAGGTTCGAAGCGCCCCGGCTGCTTCGATGGAGCTTTCGAATTGACCCTTGAAATGTAGTATCCGCGCGCGACTGATCGGTGTGTCGGTTACGAAAATCCCGAACCGTTCCATGTATTGGATCGAGAATGGGGACATGTCATCCAGGCGAGTACGGACCGATAGGTTATAGGCATGGGCCAGCCACGGCGCATTCCATAATCGGACTTGAAGCTGCGGATCCAACTGGGTCAGCCTCGATTCAAAGGCGTCGGCATCGACGCTCAGTCTCTGCCGATTCTCTCCGGTGAGCGATCGCTCGAGCGTGAACATGGTGCGACCCACCGCGAACGGCTCCACATCCACTAACGCAATGACTGATTTAAGATCTTTGCTCTCAACTGGATAGTCGAATCGGCCTGGAAGCTTCGCTCTACGCAATACATTCGGATCGGATTTGGCCTGAGCCAACGTTGCGATCCCAGGACCGTTCGGGTTCGGAAATGGCAAACCCCATCGTGGTTCGAATAGATAGATTTCGTTCCCGATGGGGACTCCCACACACCACAACCGCAACGCTGCATTCTCCGTCGCACCCGTCAGACTCGGGATCGCCAACGCTACTGCGTCGATCCCTTGGGCAAAACAAAGCTGAGTGAATAATCGCGCTCGCTCCCAAGCATCTCCGCGGGCGAACATCAGTGTTTGCCATGGCAGTTGTCGGTATACCGGCGCGCTGTCACTCAATGGTAGGTCGGGGTTGTTGATCAGTCGCTCAACATCCTCAGGACTACCTTCGGTCGCCACATTGCAGACACTCCAATCGAACAGCTTCAGAGTGGTTGTGAGCTTTGCCCAATCATCATCGCCTAGTTTCGCTTTTTGCTCCTCAAGCCAACCTTGAAACAATTTGTCGTGATATGGACGCTCCAATACCCATTGGCCGATCTGCTTCATCATTTGGCACTGAAGCATGTACTCGCACTCGGGCTCCCCAAATTCCAGCTTCGTTAATCGCTCGGAAAAATTCACCGTACGCAACGAGGCTGGGACACTGTCAAGCAATCCCGATGGCTTCCACTCGGGTGGATCGCTGACACTCTTGGACCAAGCGTTCAGCTGGTAGTTGATCTCCTGCATGGCAGCCGTTCGATCGAGTCGGATCAGCTGCGGGAGATAATGAAACGCTTGACGCAGTGAATCTCTCTTTTCTTTAGAGACCGTAGATCCGGCTTGGATGGTTTCGAAATCGCGCTGGTTCGAGTCGACGCAACCGCCGCTCACCATGGTCGCATACGCAAAAGCGATCAGCAGGAATTTACCTAATGACCCCGCAACTCGTCGCTCTGAGATCGACGGCATCGGATCGTTCACCCTCGATAACGGTGGAATCGATGGCTGGTTGGCGTAGCATTGGGTCATGTCGGCCTCTAACTCGTTTTGCGGCACTGATGGCTCGTCGAATCCTGTTGCTCGTTGGATCCGGAATGATAAGTCTACGGACGGAGTGGGCTGCTTTAAAACGCGTGGGTAGTGGGGGCTTGATCGCTTCCGAAGCTATCCCTCACCGCAAATCAGCTCAAATCAAAAGACGCCCCTACCAACGGAAACGCCGCAGGCGGTGGGACCAGCCTACGGCGTAAGGGGTTCGGAATGTCTGACAGGATCTACGAATGCCACGCAACGACGGTTCGCCAAATCTCATGGACACGGCGTAAAACGTTGGGGAAATCAGCCAAAGGGACCATGTTTGGCCCGTCGCTGGGGCTCTGATCCGGGTCCGGATGGGTCTCGAAAAACATCCCGTCGACCCCTACCGCCGCCGCAGCCCTCGCCAATGGCTCCACCATCGCCCGGTTGCCACCGGTTGCCCCACCCATGCCCCCTGGCTGCTGAACGCTATGCGTCGCGTCAAAAATCACCGGAACGCCGAGCCCTCGCATGATCGGCAATCCCGACATATCGTTGACCAACCGCCCATACCCAAAAAATGTCCCCCGCTCGCACAGCAACACCCCTCCAGACCCAGCGTCCTCGACGGCGCCCGGTAGTCCCGCCCGTGTGGCGCGCACCTTGTCAACGACATACCTCATGTCGGTCGGGGCCATGAATTGGCCTTTCTTCACGTTGAGGGGTTTTCCTGTCCCGGCACATGCTATCAATAAATCGGTCTGCCTCGCCAGAAACGCCGGGATCTGAAGCAAGTCGCAAACCTCAGACGCACTCGCTGCTTGCTCGGGCAAATGGATGTCCGTCGTCACCGGACATCCGATCGCATCCTTGACCCGTCGCAATACATCGAGACCCTCATCGATCCCTGGTCCCCGATAGGCGCCCCCACTCGTCCGGTTGGCCTTGTCAAACGATGCCTTGAACACGTACTGGATCCCCAACGCCTCGCATGCTGAAGCCACCGACGAGGCGATTTGCAAGCACAGGTCGAGCGACTGGATCACACAAGGTCCTGCGATCAACACCATCGGCTGGTTGCTCCCACATGCCAACGGACCGATACGGACCGGTACAACTTCCACACGCGGATCATTACCCCTCGCGTCCACACGCGGATCATTACCCCTCGCGTCCACACGCGGATCATTACCCTGCGCGTCCACACGCGGATCATTACCCTGCCCATTGGCATTCGTGGAAGACGCGTTGCTGGTGGATGTGGGATTCGGTGAAGCCATAGTGTTGTTGCTTGAGTGGTGACGCGGGGCGCTGAGTCGTC
>VGZN01000192.1 GCA_016872635.1 Planctomycetota bacterium
CAAGTCCCTCTGCAAAATCCCAGTGCCACGTACGAGCAAACGGGGGCTGCAGGTGGTAACCCTTATGGCAAATGGAGCATCGCGGCCGCTCTCGATGGGGATGCGAAAGGACGCAATTGGGGTTGGGCGATCATGGAAAAAGTTGGCTCGCCACATGCCGCCATTTTTGAAACGGCCAGCGATTTGAATCTTGCCGACGGAGATTCTATCGCGGTCGGCTTATGGCAGAACCTCGACAACCCACAGCATACGATCGGACGCTTCCGACTCTCCGCCTCGACGTCACCTCGCCCTGTTCAAGTTTCCAACTCACTTCCAGCCGCGATTGAACAGATTGTCCGAATGCCTAAGGACCAACGTTCCGACGCACAACGCGAGGAATTACTAAAATACTACCGTGGAATTGCCCCACAACTAGAACCCCAACGCCAAGAATTGGCCCAGCTCGAGAAGAGCCTGGCAGAACTCGAAGCGTCGATGATTGCGACCTTGGTCACCGAACAAGTACCACCTCGCATGGTGCGAGTCCTCGCCCGGGGTAATTGGATGGATGAAAACGGCGAAGTTGTCATCCCCGCTTTTCCTGCCTCTCTCAGCAAAACCGAGCCCCCAGCGGATCGTCGATTAAACCGACTAGACTTGGCCAAATGGATTATGGAACCTGACAACCCTCTTACCGCGAGGGTGCTTTCCAACCGATTGTGGAAACTCTTTTTCGGTGCGGGGCTTTCCAAGAAATTGGATGACATGGGGGCTCAGGGCGAATGGCCAAGCCATCCTGAATTGCTTGATGAATTGTCCCAATGGATGATCGACTCCCATTGGGATCTGAAGCGATGGATCAAGTCGGTGGTCATGTCCCAGACCTACCAGCAATCGTCGGCGACGAGCGCTGACTCGAAAGAAAAAGATCCGTTTAACCGTTATTTGGGTCGGCAAAGCCGATTCCGTTTGGATGCGGAGATGGTGCGAGATAACGCATTGTCGATCAGCGGATTGTTAGTCAACAAATTAGGTGGCAAGAGCGTGCGGCCATACCAGCCTCTCGGCTATTGGGCCTATCTGAATTTCCCTCAACGGGAATGGCAAAACGGAAAAGGGGACGAACTGTATCGCCGAGGATTGTACACCCACTGGCAGCGTCAGTACCTCCACCCGAGCTTGCTCGTCTTCGATGCCCCAAGTCGCGAGGAATGCACTGCAGATCGTCCACGTTCCAATACGCCTCTGCAGTCGCTCGTTCTGCTGAACGACCCAACCTACGTCGAAGCGGCACGAGCCTTTGCCGAACTCGTCCTGCGTCACGAAGGTGACGATCGCTCCAAACTCAATTACGCATACCAACGTGCACTTTCACGTCCTATCACCGACGAGGAAGCGACGATTGTGATGCCGCTGCTTCGCGCTCAGTTCGCGCAGTACAAGGAGCAACCGCTCGCCGCCAAGGATCTACTCTCGGTAGGTGCCCGCCCCCTGCCGGGCGATATCGACTCCGCAACCCTTGCTGCGTGGACAGCGGTGACTCGAGTCCTCCTGAATCTGCACGAATCGATCGCGCGCTACTGAGGCTAGGAAAATCATCTGAACGGCTCGATGCCAACGCAGCCTATCAACAAACGCTCCTGCGGCTGCCAAACAGCAGGAGCGTCACTACCACCCAAACCATCTCCTACAACTCGTCATTCCATCCCAGGCCACGAACGATCAAGCCATGAACCGTAACGCAGATATCATCGGACGCCGTACGTTTTTGCATCGCCCAGGGATCAGCTTGGGCACCATGGCTCTCGGTTCACTTTTTGCTCGAAGTGGCCTTGCGATGGAACCCGATTTGAAGAGCACTTCCAAGGGCATCCTGAACCCTCTTCATTTCCAACCGAAAGCCAAGCGAATCATTTGGCTGTACATGGCAGGTGGAATGACCCACTTGGAAACGTTTGACCACAAACCCAAGTTGGCCGAAATGCATGGCCAACCGATGCCCGAGTCGGTAACCAAAGGGCAACAGATCGCGCAGTTGCAAGGCCAAAAACTGAATTGCTTTGCCCCTCAACATCCGTTCAAGCAATGGGGACAGTCAGGTCAATCGATCTCCGAGATCTGGCCGAATCTAGCTTCCAAATGCGCTGATGACATGTGCATCGTGCGCTCGCTTCATACCGATGCAATCAATCACGATCCAGCCCACACATTCATGAACACTGGCTCCATGATCAGTGGACGTCCCGCGATGGGTTCGTGGCTTCTCTACGGCTTAGGAGCTGAATCAGAGAACCTGCCAGGCTTTGTGGTGATGGTGTCAACGGGCAAGTACGGTCAAAAACAACCGATTGCAGCTCGGCAATGGCACTCAGGTTTCTTGCCAGGCCAATACCAAGGCGTTGAGTTCCGCGGAACAGGCGATCCTGTCTTGTATGTGGGTAACCCAAAGGGAGTTTCCACAAGCCAGCAACGAGAAGTCGTTGACGCTATTCAGTCCCTCAATGGATTGGCAGAGAAACGGTTAGACGACCCGGAAATCGCGACCCGCATTCGCCAATATGAACTCGCATTCCGGATGCAAAGCAGCGTCCCTGAACTGATGGATGTCTCCCAAGAACCCCAGCACGTTTTCGATCTCTACGGAACCAAGGGAGGTGATGGATCTTTTGCTTCGAACTGCTTGCTAGCACGCCGATTGGCAGAAAGGGGCGTTCGATTCATCCAGCTCTACCACCGCGATTGGGACCATCACGGAGCGGTAAAAGACCATTCCGCTGGCACCGCGAAGGAAGTCGATCAAGGCGTCGCGGCGTTGATCACGGACTTGAAGCAGCGGGACATGCTGAAAGATACAATCATCGTATTCGGATCCGAATTCGGACGAACCCCCATGGCCCAAGGTGACGGTCGCGATCACCACTTGGCAGGCTTTACCATGTGGTTCGCCGGTGGAGGATTCAAGCCAGGATTCAGTTATGGCGCGACGGACGAATTCGGATACCATGCGGTTGAAAACGTGGTGTCCGTGCACGATATCCATGCCACCCTACTCCACCAACTCGGAATCGATTATCAGCGATTCAGCTTCAAGTTCCAAGGTCTCGACTCTCGCTTGACCGGCGTCGAACCATGCCGCGTTGTTAACGAATTGCTGATGTAATTGATGCCTTCCCTCCGAAGAGGATCGAACGGTCGAAGGCTACGGGCACGCTCGCTACCGTACATGCTCGCAACGAGGCTTCCCCACACAGCGAGGAAGGTGACTTAGCGAGTGGCATTGCCAGTACGATCATCCGGAGGAGTAGGGGTTATCCCGTCAAGCGTTTCTAAACTGGTTTGCTCGGTTGGCTTGCGATCCCTGATCTTGATGGCACGGGTCAACACGCGATCTAGGGAACAAGCAAACTCGTTGCGGTCACGTTGGCTATAGGGCCTAGGGCCACTTAACTCCATACCGGCTCCTCGTGCATGGTCCATCCAGTCGCGAGTCGCCAACCGTGAACCGATATTCCTATCATCGTACACCTCACCGCGAGGATCGAGGACAAAGACTCCTTTTTCGACCAATTGGGCCGCGAGGGGGATGTCTGCCGTAATCGCCACATCGCCCACATTGGATTTCTCCGCGATGTACTGGTCGGCTACGTTTGCACCGTCGCGGACAGTGACACCGGAGATCAATCGACTATTTGGAGGTAACCAAATGGATTGATTGGCGACGAGCACGACTTCGACATCCAGCCTTTTCGAAGCGCGGAAAATGAGTTCCTTCACCTCGCGTGGAGCTGCATCCGCATCAATCCAAATCTTCATGAAGCAAAATTCCCTACGAGAATTCTCAGGCTATTCGTTGATCACCAACTCGCCGTTCATCACCATCCAGTGACCAGGAAACGTGCACAAGTACGGATACCGCCCTGGTTTGGAAGGAGCTTGGAAGTAGATCGAGAACTCCGCGCCTGGCTCGATGATATCGGTGTAGCAAATCACGGAATCACTTTCGGGTACGTACTGCTTCAGATATGCATCCGGCGCACCGATGAGTCGGTTTGCCAGGTTCCCGACCTGGTCGAGCGATCCAGGTTGCAACAATGCCCAATTGTGCGGAACCACGTCGGGATTTTTAAATGTCAACTTGAGCGTTTCACCTACCTTGGCTTCGAGCAATCGTTTTGAGAATTGCAAATTGTCACGCGATTCCAATCGGATCTCTCGCGCGCCAGTAATTTTTTTCTCCCACGGATTCGGGATCCGTTTCTGAAGCCATTCCAAATCCCGTGTCATCGGATGAGGAAGCTTGGTGCTGACCGATCGTGTAACAAGCCCTTGGTGCTCAAACGGTGCATCCATCTCGTGAATCGTTGCGAACAACTCCGAGGGTTGCTTCCCACCAACATGAAGCCAAAGATGAAGCTGGCTACATCGCTGCAGATCCGGAATCTCCAGAAAAATGGACTTGCCATCTTCAAGCACATAGGCTGAACGAATCGAAAGAACATCGTGGCCTATGCCGCCGGTGTGGACCACCGAATACTCTTTCGAACCATAGCCTGGCGAATAACGGTAATTCCAAGCTTGGGCAAACTGCTTCTTCAAATCCGCGACAACCTCAGGATCTACGGCCTCGGAAAATCGCACCACCATACCATTGGCATGAGCATGAAAAGCGACTGGCAGCTGATAAGGCCCACCGGTGAACCGAACCCGCTCAAAGCTTCCGGCCTCTGGAGTATACGTTCCCCAACCATGCATTCCCGTTACATAAATCCAGCCATCTTTAGGATTGACGCGAGCGCGATGCGATCCCGAACGGAAATCCCCAGGCAATGGTACGGACGCTCCCTGCCATTGGTTGCCGACACGATCTCGAAGGATCAAATGCATGGTACCTGTTCCAAATGACGTGTGTACGAGTTGACCATCCAGAGGTCCCATCTTTGGACTGCGAACCTGCAATTGCCCACCGCTCGAATTATCGACTCCTCGAGGCAGATACAGGAGTGGCAGTTCTGCTTTTTGGTTGGGGCGAGGACCGCGGTAACCATAGAAGGGTGCAGGTTGCGTTTCGTACCTGGTCGCAGCATCGGCCCCAGCCAAGGGATCGATTTGGCAAATCATCGAAGTCGGAGTCCACTCTCCCTCAGAGCACGGAACAGTAATTGTTCCGTCAGCAAGCAGACCCAGTCCATCCGGATTCCGGAATCCAGTGGCAATCACGGACGACGTTTTTCCATCGGGTGAAATACGTACGATACCTTCGTTGCCCGACGCAAAATAAAAGTACCCAGCTGAATCTCGCTCCAATCCACAGAGATAATCGTGACCGGAGGGAGATGTTACATACGCATTCGAGAAACACTCGTAGAAATCGATTTCCTGATCTCCGTTGAGATCATGCAATCGCGTGATTTGATTTCGACCCAGTGTGTAGATTTGATCATCGTGCACGACCACACCCAACAAATGATGCATGCCACCGGCGATGCGTCGCCACGAAGCCTGATCCGAATCTAAATGCGAGACCAGCCATACGTCCCCTTGCATCGTAACAACAACGGCGCGACCATCGCTAAGGAACGCATGCGCGCCGCATGCCAGCAAGGTCTTCCATGGGTTGTCGAGCGGTAATTCGATCGTATCCACGACATAGCCTTCTCCGACACCGCGTCGAATGGCGGTTGGAAAATCCTGTGCCCATTGCGGTGAACCGCCGCGCAGCACATTGCGACGCGGATGCTCGGACGCGGTTGCAATTGTCCGTACAATTTGTCCATTTTCAAACGTGAGAGAATCGAGCAACAAAGCCCCGTCGCTCTCATAAGCAAAGACAACATCAGCGCCGTCTCGATAAAAACCGCGGTATCTCGCGTTGGAACGTTCGCCCGCCCGGAACGGCTTAGACCATTCTCCCCGTTCCAACCGCTTGCCATCGATCCGAAAACCATCGATATATCCGTGCCGAACATTTGAATACGTCACGAAACCGTCTTGCCAGGCCGCTTCGTAACCGAGCGTATCGGTATTAAAACACGCCGCATAACGGAGCGAGTCCCCGAATCGAATCGCTGCCGCACGAGGGACAACTTTGGGTTCACCTACGAGGACATTGCTTTGCAAGGAACCCAAATCCATACGGCTCCATGCGTCCCCTTTCCACGTTTCTTCGTTTTGGTTCCCCCAGTGCCCGAACTTGGTCCCGTCGAGACCTGGGAACTCCTCAATCCAGGTTGGCCGGGGAATCATCGAGGAAAACTGGATCGCTTGTTTGGTATAGAAATCAAAAATGCGATCCCGATTGATCGGGTGAGCGTGATGCGATCGGCTCGTCACATCGACGGGACTAAGGGCCCATTCGAAGCGGGTCGGCTCGTGCGTACTCGCAGACTTCACTCGAGCTTCGGCATTAGCCAAGTCCAATTTGCCTTGGCACAAGCCGACTAAAAAACTCAACAAGTCAGCTTGTTCATCGATAGGTAAAGCCACAAACAGATCTGCTGGCATCAGCGAGGCGGAGAATTTCGCTTGTTCGATCGCAGACCGCTGGACAATGCGCTCTGCACGTGTCGCCGGATCCACGATGACCACGGACTCGCCTTCAGTAGAGCCCGGAATATAGCCGCTGAGAACGGTACCGTCATCGAGAAGAACTTTGAATGGTTGAAACTCCCGAGCCACGATTCGATTCGGCCAAAGCAAACTCTCCGCGAGTTCCTTGGGGGTTCGGGAAACGCGGTCGAGTGCCGGACCGATCACACCACCTGCATTGCCAATACGGTGGCATGAAAAGCAAGCCAAATTCGCTCGCGTGAAAACATTCAAACCTCGCTCCGGATCACCTTCGTTTAAGGCTTTTAAGACGAGTTCTTCCACGGCGGCAAGGGAGAATGGCTTTTCAGTCGCATCCTGGAACGCTTGAACCTTTGCCGTCACCAGGACCGAAAGGAACGAAATGGGCAACGCCACCACCCATCCATGCACTGCAATCCAACCTGTTCTCCGACTGCAACTTGAGAGAATCCGG
The DNA here is from genome assembly GCA_016872635.1 of Planctomycetota bacterium. Classification (GTDB taxonomy): domain Bacteria; phylum Planctomycetota; class Planctomycetia; order Pirellulales; family Pirellulaceae; genus JBKCUI01. The sequence continues at coordinate 7,004 of VGZN01000192.1, forward strand.
ACCAGTACGTTCCAAAAACTCCGCCTTTCCGACAGATCCGAAGAGCTGGTCACAAGTTTTCTGAAGGGCAAAGTCGATGATAAAAAGTGTCTCATGGGAATCGGTCAAGGTCAGGTGACAGAAGGATGCCGGAGCTGGGGCGAATGAAATCTCGAAGTCGTCATTGTAACCAAACGGTGGCACCGCGCAGCCTCCCGCTCACCACCACTCACGTTTTGTTAGCTCGGGCCTTCCTAGCCCTCACGGCTGCATTGATCCCATGCAGTGGATTCACGCGAGGACAGTCCGCGCCAGACTCCGTGACGCCAACTGCGACATCGGAAACATCGGAGGAGCTCTGGAAAAATATCGGCCAGTGGTTCGACTTCGACTCACCGGACAATCGAGCCGATCCTGCTGCTAACTCCGACCACCATACGATTGCCGACAGATCAACCCCCGATGCGATCGAAACAACGATTCCTACGGACGAGCGACCGCGCCCTCGAACCTATTCAGCACCTACTGCCATCGAATCACCTGCAGCCGATTCCTCTCCCCAGTCTCCCACGCGTCAAGAGCTGAAAGAATTGAGCGAGTGGATTCGTTCGATCACCTTGATGAATTTGCCCCCAAACTTTGAAGACAATCGCAAATGGGGGCGTACAAAGAGTGTCTACGACGGATTCCATTTGAGCCTCGATGGGCTCCGTGTTGACACCAAACGGAAATGGAAAACCGTCAAGCACGGTACATGGTCTCGGTACTTCATCGAGTTCATCGACCCTGCTGAGCGTCTCAGGATCGATGTTACCAAGCTCGAGGTGAAACCGAATGGGCGTCTCTTTTCGACGTCATTGTTGATCACGATGCCCCTTAAACTTTTCGGGAGAGTGAGCCAATTTCAGAGAGACATTCAGTGGATCAGCGTCTCCACGAAAGCAGAAGCGGTCGTCGCCATGCAAATTGACTGCGATGTCGCGATCAAGCTTAACCCATTGGTACTTCCCCCAGACGTCGAGTTTCGACCGTCGGTAACACAAGCCAGCGTCGAACTTCAGGAGTTCGATGTAAGTGAAATCAGTCAGATCCACGGAGAAGCCGCCGAGTGGCTTGGGAAAGGAATCCAAAAAGTACTTCAAAGAAAAATCAACGATACCAACGACAAGCTGGTCGAAAAAATCAATGCTTCACTGGCAAAGCAACAAGACAAACTGAAACTTTCTGCACAGTCATGGCTGTCGAGCTCCTTCAATACAAGTTCGAAAAGCAAACAGCCATCTCCGCAGCAGGCCCCATAAAGGTTGCGTGGCACTCGAAGAGTGCGTGTTCCAGCAGGCTGCCACTCGCTGCGTGGATTTTGTGGCGATGGTCAACTAGCCATAGTCCGCAGAACGTCTTCAGCGGCTGCAATGGTTGCGGAGATATCGTCCGGGGTATGGCAACGGGAGAAGAACAATGCCTCGAATTGACTACAGGGCATGTACACTCCTCGATCCATTAATCCCCAGAAGTACTTTGCGAAGCGTTGCCGATTAGATCGATTCGCGGATGGCCAATCTACCACTGGGCTGTCATTGAAAAAGAGAGTCATCATACTGCCGACGCGTTGTAGTTGTGCTGGAATGCCAGCAGCGTTTGCTGCATTGAGGAGGCCTTGGCCGAGTCGATTTGCTTGGAGTTCCAGGTATTCATAAGGAGACTCATCACGAAGGATTTCGAGCGTTGTCGCGCCGGCGGCGGTTGCTAACGGGTTTCCAGAGAGCGTCCCCGCTTGATAAATCTTCCCAGAGGGCATGACTTGGTCCATGATATCTGCACGTCCTCCGTACGCGGCGAGCGGCAACCCCCCCCCTACGATTTTGCCGAGTGTGGTCATATCGGGCTTGATACCAAAGAGGCTTTGCGCACCACCATGGGCGACTCGAAATCCGGTCATGACTTCGTCGAAGATCAAAACGACGCCAT
>VGZN01000193.1 GCA_016872635.1 Planctomycetota bacterium
AGGATCTCGAATCACCTCTTGGGACAAGAAGTCGAACGAGATCGCGCGCATGAGATTACGTTTTAGCTGTGTGGTCGCCCCTAATTCTTTGTACAGATCCGCGAGGGATTGTAGAAAATTTCGATCTGTCCTTTGAGAGATCGAATGAAGGATCGGATCGGTTGCAATTCGACTCCAGAGGAGGCCAGCGATTAGTTGCAAAGCCTCCTTATGCTGGGATCGCAATAAATGCGCCTTCAAACGTGCCGTCGACTCATCTTGTTCCGTCGAGGATAAAACCTCGATCACAAACGGGTCCTCCCAGTGCGCCGCCGCAGCCCACCAGTCAAAGACGAGACCAATTCGGTGGGCTGAATACGACTCGATGGCTCGCATCAAATCCATCAGCAATTGAGTCCTTTTCGAACGGTTGACGGAGTCTCCGCATCGAGCATCATCACCTAGACTTCTCGCTAACCGAGAGAGCAGTTCCATGGCGACAATTTGCTGAGGGTCCTTGGTGTCGCACACCGCTTCGACCAAATACGAAAACCGCGACTCGATTTCGAACTTACCTATTGCGATCAGCGAGTTTTGGCGTTTCTCTGGTTGACGACTGATCAACCCCTGATCCACCGCATCGAGCAATTCGGGAACGTGGTCTCGCACCACCACGAGATCCAAAACGTCGCAATCGCTGACATGCTGAAGGACTAACTCTTGCTCGCGGGTCCCACCCCGTTCCAGGAGTCCTTGGAGGCAAGCTGTTCGGATCGCAGGAACTTTACTCTTGAGTCCATGCGCGAGAACGTCGATGCTCGCCTGGTAACGAAGCTGGCGCAGAATCGACATAGTCGTTTCCATCGACACTGGTAGCTTATTGGTTTTGATGGGGGGGTGAGCCATGGAGGACGCCTGTGAAAAATCGATTCGCGCTCAAGATGTTTTCGGTTCCGGAATCTACTTCTCTACGACCCTTGTAACGGAAGCTTGTACTCTGCGGGTTATCGCTTGAGGGTTTTGGCATATGGTGGGGTTATAACAACGCGCTGCGGCGAGCATCGGTTCGTAAACCCTTGAGCTAACGCAAAGCGATTTTGGGGACGAGAATCTGCGAGGGACCTCTGCGGTTGTCACTTAGCAGGTTGCCGAGGTGGGGTGCTGGTGATATCGCTTTTCTATTTCCGTCCGGCGAATCCCCCCCTTCCAGTGCAGAAGTCCATTTTCGGTGGTCCATGGATCGGCAGTGATGATCACCGCGCGCGGTTGAGCGTATGGCGGAAATTGGCTTGTTGCAGATCTTGCGTCACGGAGCAAATCTTCAGGTTGGACCGCTCCAGAGCCATGATTCCTTTGCACGATAAGTGTCGGATAGCGTTTGCCGTTTCCTACGAGGACGCAACGGTCGCATACACCTTGCTCACGCAGCGTTCGCTCGATAGGTTCCGGTGAGAACTTATACCCGTTGCTAAGGATCTGGACATCATCCAATCGTCCATGAATCTGCAGGGATGCAGGGTGCCGACCGGCGGATGGATTCGCATTCGGATCGGACGTGGATTCCGAGAAAGATCTTGCCTGGAGAGGGGAAGCGGAATCGCCGGTATCTAGCCATCCATCGATGAGTCGTTGCTGAGTTGCAGGTGCATCGCGCCAGTAGCCTTGCATGACACCTGGTCCGCGAACCCAAAGTCGGCTTTCGGAATCGATTCGGATTTCAACATTCAGGACTGGAGGGCCTACGCCATCGAGCGTTGGCGAGTCGCCTGCGTTTCCTTCGCGGTTGGAGCAAACCACCGGCGACGCTTCCGTCATCCCGTAACCTTGAAAAATTGGCAACCCCACCGCCGCGAAAGCTGCGCGGGTTGCAGCCTGAAGCGGCGCGCCACCGCTGGCCAATCGCCTTATCTTGTTTCCGAGCATCGCTTGCAATACGTCGAGTGAGCATCCTCGTGTTTGCCAACGTTGGTGCAAGCTTTCATAGAATGCTGGAACCCCGTTGATCAGCGTTGGTTGAAGGGTTGGAGCAAATTCAATAACGTCCGCAATCGAGTGGACTGATGCTAATGCTCCTCCAGCGATCGCCCATGCACTGAGCTCACACGTTCTTGCATACGCATGGGCGAAAGGAAGAAAGTTTAGCCGTAGGTCCTCGTGCGACTGAGGCATGGCATCGAGTTTTGCCATCGCATTGCTCATGAGATTTGCATGCGAGAGCATGACCCCCTTGGGGAGTCCACTTGTGCCAGACGTAAACAAGATGCACGCGGTTTGCTCGTCTCGAACCGCTTGATTCCAAGCGTGGAGCATCGACTCGCTCGGCGAGTCTGAGAGAGTGCGAAGTTGCGAAATGGGAGAGAGGCCACGAAACCTTGATGCGAGTTGCGGGTAAGCCTCTCGCTTCAAGTCCGCAAATAAGCTCGTTGGAAACACCCATTTGGGCTCGAGGCGTTGAATCGTTTCAGAGAGTGTGTCCAAAGGAAGCCGTCGGTCCAAGGGGGCATGGATCGCACCAACAGCCGCGCAGGCGAGATCAACGACGGCCCAATCGATACCGTTGGGTTCCAAATTCGCAACGCGATCCCCCGGGCCTATACCCGATTGAATCATCCAGGTACCGGTTCGATGGACATACTCCTCGAGTTCCTGCCAGGTCCATGATCTCCAGTAACTCTGGGGACTTGCATTGAAGCCCTGATGCAAGGCCGATTCGGGTACAGTGTTCGAAGAGGACCCGCTGGAATCGGTAGGTGTCCCTGCCGATGCATGTTCCCACCACGCTACCGCCTTGGGAAAGCGAGCGGCGTTTTCCGAAAAAGCGTGGTAGATGGATCGACCACGCCAAAGAGGGGCCGTATTTGTGGGTGGCATGTGGAGCAGGCGGACTAAATAGCGACAAATCTCACGAGACCACGCTAGGTTCGCGAGTTTGGCGATTCACCAATACGGGTGCCGGGGGTTCCTTCACTCGGACACAATCGACGTAATACTTGATCTTACCATCGACAATTTCCTCAACCAAACCGTGGATATCGGTATCAAAGCCGGGGAACTTTTCATTGAACATCCGAGCGAACCGAAGGTATTCAACAATGGATTTGTTGAACCGTTCGCCGGGAATGAGGAGAGGAATGCCGGGTGGGTATGGGGTTAGGAGTACCGCTGTCGCGCGACCTTCAAGTTCGTCGATTTCAACGCGATCGACTTCGTCGTGAGCCATCATCGCAAAAGCATCCGAAGGTTTCATTTCCGGTTGCATCGGTGATAAGTACATTTCCGTAGTCACGCGAGCAACGTCGTGCGCTTTGTAGGTATCGTGGATTCGTTGGCAAAGATCCTTGAGCCCGACCCTTTCGTACTGCGGATACTGCTGGACGAACTCCGGCAGGATCTTCCACATCGGCTGGTTTTTATCAAAGTCGTCTTTGAACTGTTGCAAGGCGCTGACCAGCGTGTTCCAACGGCCCTTCGTGATCCCGATAGTGAACATGATAAAGAACGAATAGAGACCGGTTTTTTCCACGATCACACCATGCTCGGCCAAGTAGCGAGTCACGATGGAGGCAGGGATACCTGTTTCGGCGAATCGGCCTGAAACATCGAGTCCAGGAGTTACGACAGTGGCTTTGATCGGATCGAGCATGTTGAATCCGTCGGCTAGACCGCCGAACCCGTGCCAATCTTCGTTGGGACGCAGAACCCAATCGTCCCGCTCCCCAATACCTTCTTCGGCAAGTCGATCTGGGCCCCAGACCTTGAACCACCAATCGGTACCCCATTCATCATCGACTTTACGCATTGCCCGACGGAAATCGATGGCTTCCATGATGGATTCTTCTACCAGAGCAGTACCTCCCGGCGGTTCCATCATCGCTGCAGCCACGTCGCAAGAAGCGATGATGGCATACTGTGGCGAGGTCGACGAGTGCATTAAGTAAGCTTCGTTGAATATGTGGCGGTCCAATTTTTTATTGGCAGGTTCGCGAACCAGAATCTGGGATGCTTGAGAGATACCAGCTAAAAGTTTATGGGTCGAATGGGTCGCGAAAATCATCGACTCGGAGGGTTGTGGTCGGTCGCGGCCGATTGCGTGCATGTCCTTGTAGAAGTGGTGAAACGCAGCGTGTGGAAGCCATGCTTCATCAAAATGAAGAGTTCCGATGCGACCATCGAGCATCTGCCGCAATTCCTCCACGTTGTAGAGGATCCCATCGTACGTGCTTTGGGTGATGGTCAAGATTCGCGGCTTGCGATCCGGGTGTTTGGCTTGTGCCGCTCTAGCGAACGGATTGGCGTCGATCTTCCGCTGGATACTCTCGGGCGAGAACTCGCTGCGGGGAATGGGACCAATGATCCCTAGGTTGTTCCGCGTCGGAGTTAGGAACACAGGAACGGCACCGGTCATGATGATTGAATGCAGAATCGACTTATGGCAATTTCGGTCAACCACCACGATGTCTTCATTGGCCACCGTGGAGTGCCAAACGATCTTGTTCGACGTTGAAGTCCCATTGGTCACAAAGAAACAATGATCTGCTCCGAAGATGCGTGCCGAGTTTCGCTCAGAGGCAGCTACTGGTCCGGTATGGTCGAGCAATTGACCGAGTTCTTCAACGGCGTTGCAAACGTCGGCCCGTAACATATTCTCTCCAAAGAACTGATGGAACATTTGTCCCACAGGGCTCTTCAAGAACGCTACCCCCCCAGAGTGTCCAGGGCAGTGCCAGGAATACGAGCCATCTTGGGCGTAATGAATCATCGCCCTGAAAAAGGGTGGGGCTAAACCTTCGACATACGATTTCGCCTCGCGCAAGATGTGCCGTGCCACAAACTCGGGGGTATCCTCAAACATGTGGATGAACCCGTGCAGTTCCCGAAGAATGTCGTTCGGGATATGGCGAGAAGTTCGGGTCTCCCCATAAAGGAAAATGGGAATGTCCGCGTTCTTAAAACGAATCTCCGCGATGAACTGTCGCAGGTTCTCGAGGGCAGATTTCATCGACGCGTCCGATGCGAACTCGTCATCGTCAATCGATAAAATAAACGCCGAGGCGCGACTTTGCTGCTGTGCGAACTGGGACAAGTCCCCGTAGTTCGTGACGCCGGCTACCTCGATCCCCTCGCGCTCAATGGCTTCAGCCAACGCGCGAATACCGAGACCCGAGGCGTTACCGGAACGAAAGTCCTCGTCGATGATGACTACCGGGAATTTAAATTTCATAAATTCTTTTTGGAGCGGAGTTAAAGCCAGAAAGAAATCGGTTAGTAACGGTCGTTGTTGGTTGCATGCTACAACGTGGTGTCGCTCGCGAGCAGTTAAGTTCGGCGGTTGGGGATCGCTCAGTCAAGGCCCTCACTCATACCCATCAATTTACCGTATTCATAAGAGTCAAGTTACCGTTTACGAATGGAATCGCAAAGCGGCTTCGACTCTCAAAATCCCTTAAACATTGACAACTCCTTCCCAAGTGATGCCATGCTGGCAATCGCTATGGCGGGTATGAAGGCCCGCCAAGGGGGAGGACCACAGCGGCCGAAGGAAGGGCGATTTCCGGATAAAGAGCGGTTCTTAACGAGCCGCCACCACACTGCGTGGCTGGCCGCCACCGCGTCGATGAAGGGCGTGCTCATGATGCAACCCCGGGGCACTACCGGGGCAATGGACGGGATTTTGCCCTAGCCGAATCCATGGAAATCGAGACAATTCCTGCGAGTTTCGAAGGGATCGTACCGTTCATGTCCCTTTGTGGTACCCACCTATCCTCCCTTAATTGGTGACTTGCAACATGGAAACGACACTTGTATTGCTGAAACCCGACTGCATCCAACGCCGATTGATCGGCGAAATCCTCAGCCGATTTGAGCGCAAGGGCCTGAACATTGTCGCGATGAAGATGCTGCGTGTGACGCCGGAGTTGTCCCGAGAGCACTACGCAGAGCACGTTAGCAAGCCGTTTTATAAGAACCTTGAGGAGTTCATCACTTCTTCGCCGATTGTGGCCTTGGCCGTCGAAGGCTTGGAAGCGATCCGTGTCGTCCGCGAGATGTTGGGGGCAACCAACGGTCTCAAGGCGGCTCCTGGAACGATTCGGGGCGATTTCAGCAGTTCCCGCCAAATGAATTTGGTCCATGCTTCCGATAGCCCAGAGTCGGCGGCCCGAGAGCTTGCTCTGTATTTTCTCGGCGACCAAATCTGCCGATACACCCCGACCTTGGTCGGTAGCTTCCGTGCAAGCGACGAAGGCTGATAGCCCCGTACCGCTTGCACCTCAACTTATTGCATAGGTAATCCCCGTTTTTATGCGTCGAAACGACATCCGGAACATAGTCATCATCGCTCACGTTGACCATGGCAAGACCACGATGGTCGATTGCTTGCTCAAGCAGAGTGGCCAATTTCGAGACTCCCAATTGCAGGGAGAGCGAATCCTCGATAGCAATGACTTGGAACGAGAACGGGGGATCACGATTCTCTCAAAGAACATCGCCTTGGAGTACAAGGGTATCAAAATCAACTTGATCGATACCCCGGGGCACGCGGACTTTGGCGGTGAAGTTGAACGCGTTGTCCGGATGGCAGACGGTGCTTTGGTGCTGATCGATGCCGCCGAAGGAACGATGCCTCAGACCCGTTTCGTTCTTTCGAAGGCGCTTGAGTCTGGTGTCAAGCCGATTGTCGTGGTCAATAAAATCGATCGGCCCGATGCTCGCTGCGATGAAGTCGTCGAAGAAGCGTTGATGCTCTTAGTCGATCTCGGTGGCGAGCGTTACATGGATCACTTTGACGTGATCTACACCTCAGGCCGGTCCGGATATGCAACGCATGATTGGAAAGTTCCAGGCGAGAACATGGTGCCGCTACTCGACTTGATACTCGAGAAAATCCCGGGCCCAGACGTTGAGCCGGATGCTCCTCTTCAATTGCTAGTAACCAATCTTGATTGGTCGGATTACGTGGGCAGGATCGCGATCGGCCGTATCCAATCAGGCACGATGCGCAAGGGCCAGCAACTCGATATCGCTAAGGATGGCAAGGTAATTCCGGCGCAAGTAGCCAATTTGCAGTTTTTCGACAAACTAGGACGAGTCGATACCGAAAGCGCCTCGGCTGGCGATATCGTGGCAGTCGTCGGACTCGAGGATATCGATATCGGCGATACGATTTGCAATCGTGGTCAAGTCAACCCGCTACCTCGATTAAAGGTAGACGAACCGACGCTGGAGATGATCTTCAGTATCAATTCATCTCCCCTCGCAGGTCGCGATGGCAAGTATGTAACAACGCGACAATTGAGATCCCGTTTGGAAAAAGAACTCGAGCGCAACGTCGCATTGAGAGTGACGCCGATCGAAGGTTCCGAGGCATTTGCGGTGCGAGGCCGAGGTGTATTGCACCTGTCCGTGCTGATCGAGACCATGCGGCGCGAAGGGTACGAAATGAGTATCAGCAAGCCTCGCGTCGTCCTTAAAAAGATCGATGGTGAATTGCATGAGCCCTTCGAAGTTCTCAACATCGAAGTCCCCACAGATCGGGTTGGTCCCGTCATGGAAATGGTGGGCAATCGTCGAGGATTGCTCGAGTCGATGACTCCGCGTGGGGAGTACACATTGCTCTGTTTTTCGATCCCTGCTCGAGGGCTTATCGGACTCCGCACCCGTATGCTCAATGCGACCCAAGGTACAGCGATCATTCACCACCGCTTCTCTGGCTATCAGCCCGCAGGGCAGGAAATGCCTCGTCGAAGCAATGGCGTACTGATCTCGATGGTTCCAGGTAAGGCTGTCGCGTATTCGTTGTTCGCACTCCAAGAGCGATCGGAACTTTTCGTCACGCACGGCGATGACGTCTATGAGGGGATGATCGTCGGCGAAAATGCTCGCGATAATGATCTGGTGGTCAATCCGACGAAGGAAAAGAAACTGACCAATATCCGAGCTGCTGGGAATGATGAAAACATCGTTCTCAAGCCACCCCGAGATCTATTCTTGGAAGCAGCCCTCGAATACGTGGAAGATGATGAGCTAGTGGAAGTGACTCCGAACTCCATCCGCTTGCGCAAGGTCTACCTTAGAGAAAGCGATCGCCGGCGAAGCTCCAGCAAGTCCTCCAGCGAGCTCGTGGAAAAATAAGCCCGAATAGGCTCAATCCGGTCACCGCCACTTTGTTATTTCCAGTGCCCTCCATGGGGCCTGGACGAAGTCGGTCGTGGCAGCCAAATACCCTGATGCAACAGTCTCCCGATGAAAATCGATTGTCCCGAGAGGATGTCGCTAAGGCGTTGGCCCAGTCCAACCCCTTACTGGGTACGTCGATTTGTTTGACTTGTGCCGATTCACGGGTCGTGTTGAGTGGTAAAGGTTCTGTTTTTTTGCTCTGCCAATCAGCAGCTGTGCCTGAGGGGTGGCCCAAATACCCGCGACAGCCGTTGCACCGCTGCCCGTACCTTCAGACAAGGCAACAAAACACCGGCACGTCATCTTGATCGGCGTTGAACTCGGAACTGACTGGATTGATTCGGCCTCGGCTTTCCCTCTGATTAAGTTCGTCTGACGATGTTTCGGAGCGAGTTTACCCGTCATTACCGCGGAAAAGCGAAGTAAATTGGGCAAAGCTGGCAAAAAATAGGGCCGTGTGATTGAAAACCACCCCTGTTGTGGAGTATTCTTTCAAAATCTGAGTGTTTATGTGCATTTGGTGCCATTAGTTTAGTTTTTCCTGGGCGTTTTCGTTCAGGTTGTGAAGTAAATCTATCAGGTTTCGGATGATTCCTCCCAGTCATCTCAATGGATCGGTAGCCCGGCGGGCCAAGTTGCGCGAATTGATTCGGCAGCACGGTTTCGTTTCGATTCCCGATTTGAGGGACGCGATGGAGGTGAGCGAATCGACAATTCGCCGCGATTTGGAGTCGCTCGAGGAGAGTGGCGAGGCGAAGCGGACGCACGGCGGAGTTTTCTTTACGGGACCGA
>VGZN01000194.1 GCA_016872635.1 Planctomycetota bacterium
ATTCGGGAGACGTGGTTCACAGTGCGCCAACGGAGCAATCCTTGGGATTTGAGCACCTAGGGTGTCAATTCGATGTGTACCAACTTCGATCGAGCACCGCGTTGCAATGTGAGTTTTTGGGCAGGCCGGAACAACTCCCACGCGGAGAAATTGACGAGAGTGCTGAGTATGAAGTTCGATTCGAAGGGACTACCTTCGGATTGGGTTTAGGGGCCTTTAGCGACAGTGTTGCCGATGGAGGCGAAAAGAAATTAGGACGGTATGGGGAATCGTTAGGAGTTGCTGGGTGTGTGGTGCAGCACGCGGCGGATGGTAGCCGAGTACCCGATTTTCAATTGCAGCATGCAGATCTCGTTCCTCAGATGAAGGTGCTGTACGGTATCATTGGGCGAGGAGAGTTTTCCCACCTGATTCGTGTCGAAGCAGCAGAAAGTGCGAAGGGGACCCTTGGGTACAGTGAGTTCGTTTCCAAGGTTTGCAATCAACTTGATACTCCCAATCTTGCTTTTGTTATTCTCGCTGAGTGCGCATCGGTCGTGGGAGCGCGGATGCTTAGGTTCCCGGAGGTATCAAGGAGTCAGTCACTGTGGGAGTTCCCTGGGATCCGCGATTGGTTAACGTTCACAAGTGAACAAGGTGAAAGCAGGAAGCTTGCGTTGATTGTTGGGATGGTGTTTCGTGACCCACCTGAGAATGCGAAATCGTTTCTGCGACCGATTGGTATTGATGAGCAGTTGGTGGGTCATGCCCACGCTACTGAGTTCAGTTATCGTCCCTTGCCCAAAGGTGCTTTAGACTTGACCTCTGCGGTCCGTACCCTGTTTGAGAAAGATTCTCCTCGCAGCGTGATTCACTTGATGATGGACGCTCGGCCGATTGAGGGAGTTGGTGAAACGGAGTTGATGCGTGGCGCATGTTGGTGCGGTCCTATTGAGGATTCGAAATGAATCCAGTGGGAATTGGACACTACGGAATGATGAAGTCCGGAGGCGTTCGTCGCGCAGCGGTAATGTCGTAGTAATGGTTTGCAAGGCAATATTCGCCGACTGGTGGAGGGTGCAGGAACAATGGTGCGGGAACAATCGAGAAGGTGGAGTTGCTCATGGTGCTATTGATTAGTGCGTTCAATTTCGGATTGATCTTTGCGTTCCTGGCGTTGGGGGTGTACATCAGTTTCCGCATTTTCCATTTTCCAGATATTACTGCAGATGGGGCGTTTGCCTTTGGTGGTGCCGCAACGACCGCAATGCTGGTGAGTGGATGGGGGCCCATCATGGCGACGGTTGCAGGTTTTTTGGCCGGAATGTTGGCCGGCGCAACTACTGGAATACTGCATACGCAATTTCGCATTCATGGACTGTTGAGTGGAATCCTCGTCATGACGGCCTTGTATTCAGTCAATTTGCATGTTTTGGGAAAGAGCAATGTCGCGCTTAGCGCGGCATCGACGCTGAATAAGGATTGGACAGTACTACTTAAGAATAGTGTTGGTGAAATGGAACGGGTTGATATCCTCGGCTGGATGGTGGGGATTCAGGACTTGGCGAGTTTGTTGTTATTGGCGTTGCTGATGGTGGTGGTAGGTTTGTTGTTGTACTGTTTTCTAAAAACAAAACTTGGGACCGCAATGCGTGGATCAGGAGATAATCCTCAGATGATTCTGGCTATGGGCGTGAGCGATAAACTGCTCCTAACCTTTGGCTTGGCGCTCGCTAACGGATTGACGGCGCTTTCTGGCTCGCTTTTGGTGCAGTATCAAGAGTTTGCGGATGTACAAATGGGTATTGGAATGGTGGTTTGGGGACTCGCGAGTGTAATCATTGGGGAGAGTTTGGTTGGAGAGTCACGGTTAGGATTATTGATCGCCGGAGCGATTCTTGGTTCCATCCTTTTTCGGATGATGATTGCCATCGCTCTACGATGCGGATTGAATCCCAATGACTTGAAGATCATCACCGCATTTTTCGTGTTTATAGCACTCGTGGCACCACAATGGAGTCGAAGAAGGAAGTCTCGCTTGTTGCTTGGGAAATTAAAGGTGGTGTGAAATGCTTGAGCTCCGAGAGGTCCACAAGACGTTTTATGTAGGAACTCCGAATGAGGTCCGTTCGCTGAGAGGAGTCTGTCTGTCGATGCAGCAAGGCTCATTCGTGAATGTGATTGGAACAAATGGCTCGGGTAAATCCACGCTTTTGAATGCGGTGGCAGGGACGTTTTTGGTCGATTCGGGACAAATTGTTTTAGGCTCAGAAGAGATTACTCGCCAGTCGGAACATCGGCGAGCTCGTCGCATTGGGCGTGTTTTCCAAAATCCGTTTTCCGGTAGCGCACCTTCCATGACGATCGCTGAAAATTTAGCGTTGGCTTCTCGTCGTGGGTTGAGCCGTGGTTTAGGTTGGTCGCTTACTCGCAGTTTACGGGACGAGATCGCGGATCGAATTCGAACTTTGAAAATGGGATTGGAGAATCGGCTCGACAATCCAATCGGCAGTTTGTCAGGGGGGCAGAGGCAAGCGATCACGTTATTAATGGCAACATGGGTGACACCAGATCTGTTGTTGCTCGACGAACACACTGCCGCGCTGGATCCAAGGTCGGCGGACCAGGTGATTCGACTGACCCATGAAATCGTAACTCGAGATCGGTTAACGACGCTGATGGTAACCCACTCCATGCAGCAGGCCGTTCATCTCGGCGATCGTATTCTGATGATGCATCAAGGGCAAATCGTTGCCGACCTCAGTGGGTCGGAGAAGGCTCGAACGCGAGCCGAGGACCTTTTGAGCCGATTCGACGCATTGAGGCAACGCGATCAATTAACCCCCGCAGTTCGAGACCTTTTGGAACATTCCTATGTGTAGGCGGTAGGGGGTGCCCTCCCCTAGTGTGGAATTACGATGGAGCGAGGCCCCCAAAAATGGACGCGGAGTAGCAATTTAAGGGATTTTTCGAGAGTGTCTTCGGGTATGTAGATTCCCTAGGCCAGGAGGTTTAGCTACGTCTTGGGTGCGGATGGTTGGGACCCTGCTCCCTATTTACCTGGGATTTCATCGTGAACAAACTGCTGGGGGGATCCTCCAAGGAAGGTGGATTTCAGGTATCATTCCCATCGGTCAATCGTGCGTAAATTTACTCGTCGTCCAAAAAGAGTTTCGGCAACGTAGTCCATGAGTCAGTTTCTCTTTTATTACGTTCGACCCGAACCGCAAACGTGGGTATTCCTATCGATCTTTTCGATCCTGGGTGTATTCGTTGTTTTCCATCGCTTCTGGTCGATGAGGAACTTGGACATTCTTTTGATCCTGTCGTTCACCATTGGGTATATGATGGTATACGAAGGGAACAAAGCCGCCCTTTCCAATGGAGAGGTTCCGCTGGCTGTGAGTATGGCGACCGCTAGCAGTTCTGCGACTGCCGAGGCGAATCGGACGGCAGGTTTCGCGGATCCTGCGTTAGCTGGGAATTCGGCAGGTGCGAGTGAAGGTGGAGAACGCCCAGATGCGTGGTCTCCAAGGTCGTTGCTCTACTGGGGGTTCTTGTCGCTGTTGATTTGCGCGGGATTGCTCACCACCCGCATGCTGCTTGATACCGCAATTGTTCGTCGCCCGCTCCTCGAACCAAACTTAAATGGCGGAGGAATGCTGTTTATCGGCATTTCGCTCCTCGTTTTTTTGCTTGTGAACGTCGGGATGAGTACCAAGGACGAGAATCGAAAGCAGGGACCAGATCTTGGCCCTGGATATGTGTTGCTAAGTGCACTGCCGCAGATATCTACGGTTTTGGATCGTTCTGTCGACCCGGAGGGAGAGGCTGTTGCCGTACCTGAGGCCCAACCGACCGGCAATCGCAAAGTCAAAGAGATGATTGCTCGAGTGTTGGCGATCGGAGCCAACTTGGTTCTTGTCTTTTGCATTGTGGGGATAGGGTATTGGCACTTTGGTAGTCTTAACACTGGCGTGGGGGCAGCGACATTCTATTTGCTATTACCCTACACCGCTTATGCGACGGGCAGAGTCGATCACGTGGTTCCCGGCGCTATGTTGCTCATGGCCCTGTTGATGTATCGCCAACCGTTTATCGCCGGGCTATTCCTTGGATGTGCAGCAGGCGTGACCTATTATCCATTTTCGCTTTTACCGCTATGGTGCAGTTTTTATTGGCAACGAGGAATCCGTCGATTTACCTCTGGATTCGTTTTGGCGGTGGTCGCGTTAGTCGTGGCGATGGCCATCTTGCACCCAGCGGATCTCGCACATCATCTAAGCTACATGTTCGGAATCAAGCGTGTCGCGATGAATGGCATGGATGGAATCTGGGGGTTAGGTTGGCATCCGTTTATTCGAATTCCAATCATTGTGGTTTTCGCGTTATTGAGCATATCCTTCGTGGTTTGGCCAGCGCAGAAGAACCTTGCAACCTTGATCAGTTGCTCCGCGGCATTGATGGCCGCGACCCAGTTTTGGCATGGCTTCGGCGGAGGTTTGTATTTGGCTTGGTTCTTGCCTTTGGCAATTCTTACGGTCTTTCGTCCTAACCTCGATTATTGCGTTGCATTGGAGGTAGTGCGACCGATGAAACGGAAGGCGAAACCGGTCAAACCGCCGGAGGTACTTGTCGAATTGCCTCCCGAGAACGCCGCATAGACGGAAAAAACCGTCACGAACTACGACGAAGATTCTTCGCTTGGGACAGCTTCACGCTGAAACGTTTTTTTTGGGGCAATCAAGCATCGCTATGTAGCATCACGATGAAGCATCGCTATGTAGCATCACGGTGCGGCTGTTCGGGAACCCGCTTAACGGGGCGTCCAAGCAGACGGGGCAGTGTTCGATGTGCGGAGGTGAATTTGCTTGCGGTTTACCATGGTCGTTCTGTCGTCGCACGCTAATCGCACGTAGACGTCGATGGCGCTGGTCGCTGGAACTTTACCTTGCCAATGCAGTTTGACGTGGAAGCCTTGTGCGGCACCGATGGGCTCCAATAAATCCTGCAGTTGTTCGCTGCTCATTTCCCAGCGACCCACCCGGACCGACTCTCCATCGCGCCCGGTTTCTTCCGCCACAATGGTTAATGTACCTGCTGTTGGTACAAATTGCTGGGATGCATTGCGTGGTACCAAGACCAGATACAAACCTTCATCCCCGGGCTTCCCATCGACATTTAATCCACGGCAAAGGGTCGGGTGGAAATCGATTTCTCGCACGCGAGAATCCTGTGCACTCTTAGGTGAAGCCAACGGGATGTTAGCAGAAGCTTTCTGGACGGGCGGCATTGAGGGAATTTCAATCTTTCGTTCCTTGAGCACTGCGCCCGAAACCTCTTGAGGAAGTCCTGCAGGTGCAGGTCGTTGCAACGGTTCCTTGGCGCGAACCGGTTTGCCGCTTGAGTCAGGAGTGTTCGACTTCTCGAGTGTTGGCGGAAGCAACTCCGCGTCCTTGGTCGGTGTAACGACTTTCCCAGTAGGTGGAATTGTCGATGGTGGTAGCGCCGCGGGTGGCTGGATCGATGAAGGAAGGGTTTCCGGGAGCAGGCTCGACGGCGGTGCTGATTCTGATTTCAGCAGTGAAGATGGAGCACCAGGGTTGCTAATCGACGAAGGATTTGCATCCGTGGGCGTGTTTCCGGCTGGCGTCGCGGCCGGGTTTGGCTGCTTGGGAATGACGACTTCCGGCATATCTAAATTGCCGATATCCTCGACTTGTGTTCGAGGTAATCTCATCGGCGGAGGAGACTTCAGCAGTGAGGAATTGTCCTTCGTATCCACGTCAGACCGCGAGTTGTCGTTGGACCTGTTGGATCCACTAGATTGACCATCACCATTTCGCGGTTTCTCCGGAGCCAAGTTCAAACTGCCGGAACCTGATGGACCAGGACGCAGATTGTCGGATGGGGATCGGTCGTAGGGTAATGTGGATCGTGCGGACTGTGCGAGTTGAAGCTTTGCCTGAAGCTCCGCGTTGGTCCGCTTCAAATCCTCGACTTCGTATTCGAGTGCACGATATTCTGCATCGAACTCGTAAACGATGTCTTCGAGTGAGCGGATTTCGCTAGCCATATGCTCCACGTATAGCTCCGTGAACGCGCGTTGGCGGCACCCGGAACTCGAGAGCAGCAAAGGTGCGAACACGAGCCCAATCGCTAGCGTATGGCGAGCGAGGCGAGGAATCTTCGTGTTGGAGTTGGGTGCGATTCTCATCCAGAAATTTTCAGGATCCGGCCGGAAAAACTCAAGTGAACGATGGGAGTAGTTCATCTCGCGGTCACGCGTCAAGGTGAAACCGGATTATTTGAATGATTTGAGACAATAACCCTCGGAATTGCATCGCGCTTCTACAGTGCTAGCATCGTTGGATGGGGTTAGGCATAGGCGTGGTTTTGAATGCTATGGATAGCTAGCGTACAGGGAAAGCTAGCGTACAGAGTCCCTCCATCCAATACTCGCGTTTCTGCGGTCTGGGTAAACTTTTCCGAAAGGGATGATTTTTTCTTCAGGGGGATTTGGTGGGTTGCCGAAGAAGGAAACGGGGTAAGGGACGGAGTGTACGCGAAGCTTAGGCGACAGAAAAAAACATGATCCATCCAATGACTATTCGCCCCGATTTCAAGCAACGCTTTCTAAGAGCAAGCACCGCGTGTGCAGCGCTAGTTGTCATGGTGCTTATGGGTATGTCGAGCGGTTGCGCTACCTTCATCGGGAAAGGCAAATCGCCCCTCGATAACATCGACACGACGTCGTTGAAAAAGGAAGGGTACACGCTAGGCAGTCATGGTGTCATGCAACCACTGCCAACCGAAGAGGGCAAACCATCGATTGTCTTAGAGGTGATCGATGGTAAGCGGCATTTTGAAAAGGTGCCACTCAGTCCCGGTCAACCCATGTTTGTCGCCGACTTGATCCGTGACGCGAAACTCACCAGCAGAATTGGACGCATCCAGGTTAAGATTTTGCGTCCTAACGGGGCGGGCGCGCCTGTTCGGCTGGACGTCGATTTCGATGACTCCGGCAAGCAAGTCATGGAGGGGATGAATTATTCACTCCGCCCGGGTGACCATGTGTTGGTGGTACGTGATGAGCGTTCGATGTTGAATCGACTTCTAGGTGGTAGCGTCTTCGCTTTGACAAAGTAGAGCTCGATGCTTGACTCCTTCCTGAGTGTTGCGACGGCCGTCACCGGAGTCTTTCTGGTGATGTCGATGGGTGGATTGGCTCGTCACTGGAAGTGGTTTACGAGCGAGGTAGACAAGTCATTGGCGGGGTTTACTTCCAACGTACTGATGCCAGCATTGTTTTTCTCTAGGATCATGTCGGATAACCGACTTTCGATGCACCTGGATGCGTGGTTGCCAGTCCTTTACGGGTTCCTTGGGACCGCGGCCAGTTTGATCTTCGCTCGTTTCGCAGTGACGATCTGCGGTCCATTATTTGGATTGAAGAGCGATTCCCAAAAGAGAACGTTTTCCCTCTGCACGGGTATCAATAATTTTGGCTATTTGCCGCTTCCGCTTGCGGACGTTTTTTTCCCTGCGTGCGTAGTACCATTGATGATCCACAATGTGGGTGTCGATTTGGCCCTATGGAGTGTTGGACTGTACATCATCTCAAGTTCAGGAATCAAGAAGTCCTGGAAAAGAATTGCGTTTAGTCCCCCGATGATGTCGGTCGGTCTAGCCGTGGCCTTGCGACAGACGGGATGGGATGCTTGGGTTCCAGGACCGTTCATGTACATGTGCCAACAATTGGGGCGCTGCTCAGTGCCGATGGCGCTGGTTCTTGGCGGGGCGATCATTTATGACTATGCGAGTCGCGTTCAAGTAGCAACTGCGTGGAAACCTTTTGTGTTCGCATTGCTTCTGCGGTTGTTCCTATTGCCGATGTTCTTATTAGCATTGGCGAAATGGACAGCCGATACGGACGAACTGAAACAGGTCCTTTTGCTGCAGGCATCGATGCCTGCAGGCACGTTTCCAATCGTCATGACACGGCTATACAACCAGGACGTCGAGACGGCTTGGATCGTGGTGGTTGGTACATCGGTGGTTGGGATGCTATCGATTCCGATATGGATGGCGGTCGCCAAGCAGTTTCTTGGATTTGGCTGAAATCCCGGTTGGAAGAAATCTGTGCGGCGAGAAAGAAAAGCCGACTGTCTCGCCACGGCCGATCTGGTCAACATCACTGCAGCTAGCGTGTGGGCACTAAATTGTGGGCACTATCGTGTTGGCACAGTGGATGCGAGAGAAGCGTGAATCGCAGCAACGATCCCAGCGGCCTTTGTCCACGTTTCCTCTTCTTCCAATTCAGGGATGCTGTCAGCAACGATCCCACCTCCGACTTGAAACTGCCACCAGCCACGAGAGGCGGTCAGTGTACGAATCAAGATATTCCAATCCATCTGGCCATTAGTACTCGCGTAGCCGAGGGAGCCGCAGTAGGGGCCGCGAACGGTTGGTTCCAGCTCCGCGATGATTTCCATCGCACGGACTTTGGGGGCACCCGTGATGCTACCACCTGGAAATATGGCACTGATGAGATCGCCAAAGCTCGCGTTCGATCTCAGTTTCGCACGGATCGAGCTGACCATATGGAGTACAAATGGAAAGGTTTCTATCGAGCAAAGCTGATCGACATGGAGAGAATCGACCTCGGCGATCCTTGAAAGATCGTTTCGAAGCAAATCGACGATCATGATGTTTTCGGAGCGATCCTTAGGTGAGGATTGCAATTCGATCGCTAATTCCTGATCGCGAGTTGGATCTCCGGAGCGACGGCGCGTCCCTTTGATGGGACGAGTCTCGATCCAACCTTCTTGAACTCGCAGGAACCGTTCAGGGGATGCGCTTATGATCTGAGCGACACCCATATCGAAGAACGACGCAAATGGAGCCGCGTTGACGCGTCGGAGTTGACGATATAGCGATTGCGAGTTGCAGCGCGCCGGGCA
>VGZN01000195.1 GCA_016872635.1 Planctomycetota bacterium
CTCGAAACGGTTGGTTGTTTCAGAGGGGTATATGGATTCCTTTCGTCTCACAAGGATTGCTTTGGACTTTTGCCCCCAAGAGCCTAGGCTTTTGGATCCTCATTCCAAGGGGAGTATTGGGGAGAAGGCCCCCCGAGGGCTTCCCGAACCGTTTATAGAACCTTGACTTAAGAAATTTCACGTCGGCGGGCCTTCTCCTCGAAAACTTGTCAGCGGCACCTCAAGGAGTTGAGTACAATTCAAGGTCGGTGTTCTCTACACACTAGGACATCCGCCACCTCGCTTTTCGTCTTCAACGTGTTTTTAGTCAGGGAAGCTCTTCATGCGATCGATTCATCGTATGCAACGAACCGTCTTTGCCCGAACCACCCGAGTGGTGTTGGGGGTAGCGGTTTTAGGATGGTTGGGTCTAGTCTCGGCGGCAGACGCTTTCCAAGCGTCGGAAGTGGGGGCGGCTCCGACTGGACGAGCAAGCAGGCGGGCAGTATTGCCCCCGCAAGTCGAGAAGATCGACAAAGCGATGGAGTCGGCTTGGGTGGACGCGAAGATCAAGCCTTCGGCTGTGGAGGATGAGATTAAGTGGTGCCGTCGGGTTTATCTGGATCTGATTGGACGCATCCCGAGCTTTGAAGAGTTCTCGGAGTTTGCCAAGGACAAATCGCCGGATAAGCGTTACACGCTTGTGAACAAACTGCTGAACGACGACCAGTACACCGAGGAGTATGCTGCCCATTGGACGTCCATTTGGACGAATATTCTGATCGGTCGCAATGGTGGTATGGAGGAGCGATCGTTGATTGATCGCCAAGGGATGCAAAAGTACTTGCGAGACTCCTTTGCACGGAACAAGCCCTACAACACCATGGTGTATGAATTGGTCACCGCGACGGGAACCACAAAGCCAGGTAGCGAGGGATTTAACGGTGCCACCAATTTCTTGGCGATGAAAGTGAATGAGGAAAACGGAGTTCAAGCGACGGCGGCTGTCTCGAAGATTTTCCTCGGCCTACAAGTCCAGTGCACTCAATGCCACAACCATCCCTTCAACCAGTGGAAGCAGCAAAAGTTCTGGGAGTTCAATGCGTTCTTCCGACAGTCGCGAGCATTGCGCCGATTCGTGAAGGGGACGAACGACATCAACTATGTTGAGTTGGTGAATCAAGACTTCGCAGGAGAGGGAGCTCATCCGGAGAAGGCTGAGATCTATTACCAGTTGCGAAATGGAGTGACCAAGGTTGCATATCCGGTCTTCATCGATGGAACTGCGATCGGAAAGAGCGGTTACGTCAGCGAGGTAAACCGTCGCGAAGAACTAGGCAAGAAGATGATGGAAAGCGATTTCCTGGATAAGGCGATCGTCAATCGGGTTTGGTCCCATTTCTTGGGTTATGGCTTTACCAAGCCGATCGATGATTTGGGGCCTCATAGTCCTGTGTCTCACATCGAGCTATTCGAGCAATTGTCGAACGATTTTAGAGAATCGAGCTATGACCTCAAGCAATTGATGGTTTGGATTACGATGTCTAAGCCGTATCAACTGACATCCAAAATCGGTAAGGAGAACGATAGCGACGACCCGAGCGTTGGCGAGCTTCCCAAGTTCTCCCATTTCTACACGCGTCAAATGTCTGCCGAGCAGTTATACACGTCATTAGCAGTTGCTACTCAAGCCAACCGCAGAGGAAATTTAGAAGAGCAGCAGCGTCGCCGAGAGGACTGGATGCGACAATTCATTGTGGCGTTCGGTACTGATGAAGGGGATGAAACGACGACTTTTAATGGTTCGATTCCTCAGAGTCTGATGATGTTCAACGGGGAGTTGATTCGAGAAGCGATATCGCTGGAACCTGGTACTTGGTTGCATCAGTTGAGTCAGAACCGCGCCGCTCCGCAGGACAAAGTCCAGTACCTGTTTATCGCTGGTTTGGGGCGCAAGCCCAAGCCGGAGGAGTTGACGGTTGCGACTCAGATTTTGGCAGCGAGGAAAGGTGAGGTCGGTGGCATGTTGCAAGACATGTGGTGGGCGATCTTGAACAGCAACGAGTTTATATTCAATCACTAACCGTATTCGCCGTGATTTGTCCCGCTTACACCTTGTCGGTGGATGTTGGGTTTGGATTGGCGATCCTTTGATTCAAGGTTCTTTAGGCGGCCGTTTTTGGCAGATCAAGCGAGACTGAAACTATGTGGAATCGATATGTTACACCAAGGGGAATGACACGACGGCACTTCATGTCTCACGCCGCTGGGGCTGGGGCAATGATGGGAGCCTCCTTGTCGTTCGGTCACTCGCTCCGAGTGCATGCCGACGAGTTGAAGAAGAGTCGCAAGTCCTGCGTTCTATTGTGGATGGGTGGTGGTCCTTCGAGCATGGATATTTGGGACTTGAAGCCCGGAACCGATAATGGGGGTGAGTTCAAGCAGATCAGTACGTCTGGGGATGTGCTCATCAGTGAGCATATGCCGATGATGGCGCAGCAAATGCACCACATGGCGATCATTCGATCGATGAGCACTCGTGAGGCGGATCACAACCGTGGTCGATATTACATGCATACCGGCTATGTTCCCGATGCGAACGTCGACTACCCGAGTTACGGTTCGGTGATCTCTCACGAAGTCATGTCGCAACGACCTGAATTAGAAATTCCTCCCTTCGTTTCGGTTGGGGGAGCAAGCGAAGGCCCGGGGTTCCTGGGGATGGCCTGGGCACCGTTCAACGTGACGAGCAACGGACGTGTTCGTAATTTGGAGATGAGTGTCGACAACGATCGATTGATGCAACGCCGGGTCGCTCTCGAAACGATTGAAAACTCCTTCATCGCTCAAAAGCGAGGTAGTGTGCTCGAAGATCACCGGAAGGTTCTCGGCAAAACGTTTGACTTGCTCACTAGCAAGCAGATGGAAGCTTTCCAAGTCGATAAAGAGCCAGAAGCGATGAAGGAAATGTATGGTAAGAATGGTTTCGGCCAAGGCTGCTTGTTAGCTCGCCGCTTGGTGGAGGCCGGAGTTCCGTTTGTGGAAGTTGACCTCGGTGGCTGGGACAACCACCAGAACATCTTCAGGACATTGCAGAATGATCGATTGCCTGTCTTGGACAAGGCGATGGCTGCGTTGACATCCGACCTCGCTGACAGGGGCTTGCTCGAAGACACCTGTATCGTTTGGATGGGTGAGTTCAGCCGTACGCCACGAATCAATGCAGATGCAGGCCGAGATCACTGGGCGCGTGCTTGGAGCGTTGTTGTCGGAGGAGCCGGCGTCAAGGGTGGTCAAGCAGTCGGTGCGACCAATGAAGATGGTACTGAGGTAGTTGGCGAGCCCTACTCGTCCGAGGATTTGATGGCCTCCGTTTGCCATGCCCTGGGTATTTCCCTTGAAACAACCTTCACGAGCAAGAACGGTCGCCCGATGAAGATTGCCAACAGCGGAAAATTGATCAAGGATCTGTTCGCTTAGCGTGCTTGATCAATTGACCAACACTCCAGAGGCTGAAGGAAATAAGTTCGATGCTACGGTGTTAGTCGCCGAGCATCAAGCCGGAGTGTGGAGGTATCTCCGCGCTATCGGTTGCGATCCTAGTTTGGCGGACGACTTGACTCAAGAAACGTTCGTCGCTGTGTTAAGGCGTCCGTTCCAGGATTTCAGCCACGCATCCACTGCATCCTATCTCCGCCGTGTTGCATTTCATTTGCTTGTCACTCTGCGTCGGCGACAGGATCGCGTTGCAGTGACCGACGATATGGAAGTGCTCGATAGTCAATGGGTCCGATGGGCTGGTGCGGATTCATCAGGGAATGAAGTTGCTGACGCGCTCACGGATTGTTTTTCCCGATTGACCCCACGAGCACAACAATCGCTCCGCATGCGATTCTCAGAGAATGCATCGCGAGGAAAAATCGCCCAAGAACTCGGTATTTCTGAGCATGGTGCGAAGAATTTAATGCAGAGGGCGAAATCCCAATTGAAATTGTGCCTCGATGAAAAACGGATCGTGAAAATACGAGACGAAGACATGCCCGAATCGAAATGAGTTCCATGAATCCTTCCCAATACGACGAAAACGTGAATGCGTTGCCCTTGCAACCCATAGAGCCTGCTGCGGAGCGGGTGCTTGATGCCTTTCTTTTAGAAATGCTTCGAGCGGATCGCCCCGGGGATTCCCAAGTGCAAGCCAAAAAAATCGCAGACCGGATCGAGAGCGATCGATTCGATCCCGATACTTTCCACGGTTTCTTTACCGTAGAGGAACTGGACATGGCTGCCCAAGCAGCTCAGCGAGATATCAGACAGCGAGATCTAGGCCCACGCGATCCGAAACGTTTGGAGCGAATGCCAAGCTTTGTCGTTGCGCCCCCGATCCAAGTAACTGCGGATTCGCCGTTAACTCTTACGGAAAGGGTTTCGGCTTCTGGTGACTTGATGAAGACGCCGTCGGCGGTCGCACCTACGTCATCGTCGAATGACGGACGTGGAGATTTAGGAGGATGGGTGTTTCTTGCAGTGGCTGCATCACTAGTTGGAACACTCCTCGGCATTTCTTGGTGGCAGCGTTCGGAAGAGCAGAAATTCGCCCGTGATACGGTTAATGCCCCCCCGGCCGTTACATCAAATCCTAATGCCGAGGAAACTCAGGCGGAAAAGGTTGTGGTGAAACAACCGGATCTCGATAGGGTCGGTGTGACGGGCTTGGGCCAGGGTGTAGTTTCAAGCGACCCGAGGATTGCGCCCAGCAACAATGCCGTGGATTCCAACGATCGACCCCTTGCCCAAAACGAGCCTCGCGATCGCATGCAAAGTCCGGATGCACCATCGAACAAAGATCGCGCTAACGAGATTGTTGTTGCAAATGATCTACCGAACGATCCAAACACAGAGGTCGCAGCCAAGGATAGACCCTCGGCCAGCGTGATCGCGTCGATGGCATCAGGGGCAAAACCCATTACGCTTGGTGCGAGTGAAGATATTGAGACGATTGGCGTGATCGATGATCAGTTCCAGCATTTATGGAAACGACTAGATATCGAAACGAGAGTCGTTACCGATCGCGAGCAACTCGAGGATCGAATTGGGATGATTGTCATCGGAAGAGCCCCGACGTCGGCAGAGAGAGAGTCCGTTCGTAAGAGCGCGAAAAACGCACGAGATGCAATCGAGCAACTTGCTAGCAAGTGGATAGCAAGCGACGAATTTGATCAGTATTGGGCCGATAGTCTCGCGCGGTATTACGTTGGAGTTAACACCAAGTCGACCGAAGAACCGAATCGACAAGCGTTCGTTGATTGGTTGCGACAAGCGATTCACCGCAACGAGCCAATCGGTGTTATCGAACGCTCGATGGTAACGGCGGATCCCAAAAACATCTCATCATCCCCGGAAGCGTACTGGGTCAAGCATTGGCTGGAGTCGGGGATAGGTAGCGAGCATTTGCTTCTCGATTCTGGTTCGCGCAAGGCGGTTGGGTTGAACCGAAATCAATTGGGGTCGCTCGAATCATTGGCGACCCAGAGTTTTAAGCTCGCCGGCAAGTCTACTGCGGTATGCAGTCACTGTCATGCCGAGAACTCAAAGAGTCAGAGCGATCGTGTCGGGTGGTCGGAAAACCTTTCTCAAGTTGATGGAGGTCAAGCTTCAGGGCTGTTTGCTGGATTAGCTGCGGTATGGTCGACAATCGCTGGCACCCAAACCCGATTTCTTTTTGGCGGATTCCGAAGATCGTCTAGCCCTCGTCGCGCCTGTCTTCCCAGACGGCAAGAGAGTGATCAGCAAGCAAGATCGTCGAGAGGCCTTAGGCGAATGGTTTGAGGGGGCGATCAGTGCAAGGCAATCGCTTGTCGACACGATTTGGGCTCAGTCGTTTGGCCAGTCATTGGTCTCCCCATTGGGTTTGACGGATGATGAAGGAGCCGATGAACGGAGGGATCTTCTTCAATTCTTGGGTTCTAAGCTTCAGCGCGATTCGGTTGGTTTGCGGCGATTGATTTATTGGATTTCGATGTCGGCTCCGGCATCCGTATCCGAATCGTCGCTCGATGGCGAAGATTACCTGATGCTAGACTCGGCGACGCTCGCAACGAAACGACGAACTAGCCAGTTGTTCGCGACTTACTCGGGTGGAGAAAAGCGAGCTACAGCGGCCAACGAGCTAGCAACCTTGGTGAAGTATTTTGGACCCGATTTTGCGACCACCGTAGATCGAGCTGCATTGGCACAACCGGCGGTTGCCGCTCCGTCGAATGCGGCTGGCAAACAAGCACCGAGTACGGATGAGTTGGATCGTTGGCCTGTTCAGCGAGTGGCTTATGAGTTGGAAAATGAAATCCCGTATGCAAAGGCGGAAGGGCTTGCCAAGCAGTTGGCAGAAAGCGGATTACCATGGGAACAGATCGTCGATCATGCCTTCATGATTGTTCAGTCTCGATGGCCACGAGCAGATGAACGTGAGCAGACACAAGATCTGTTGGATTGGTCGAGTGGCGATCTTGCCAAAGCAACCCTGCGACTAGTTAACGCAATCAACCGATACTGACACTCGAGCGAATCTCGTGCTGGTCGGGCCGGCAAACATGATTTGAGCCACCGGCCTCGTAGTCCTCGTTTGCCAACCCAGTGTTTGCTAGACCGACTGGCTCATTTGCTCCGTTGGGCTTGGGGCGATGATCGTGGACCACCCTTCCGGTTATCTGCGATCGGAGCGAACGGTGGCGGCTGCCGTGTAGCGAGTCGATTCCTCCTCGAGAAGGTCATCTTCGCTACCCTGGCACTTAACACTTGCTCGGAACCGGTGTGTACCAGGTTTGGCCGCTTCGGCGAAAACCTTGAGGACGATGGTTTCGTTCGGCTGGATCTTAGGGATCGAATCGAAGAGCACTTGGCCGGGGATCAGTTTTCCCGAGTGTCCGTCGACACGGGTGGGTTCAATTCCTTCGGAGAATTGCGCCACCACAAAGACATCTTCGGCTGTTTTGCGTCCGCGGTTGGTGATAGTGATTTCATAGGTCACCGGCTGACCGACAGGTGCTGGAGCGATGGGGTCGGTTACCGAAAGATGGAGATCTGCGACGGCGTCGACGTGAGTCTTGATCGTCGCTTGGATCGGTTCACCAGTAAGCGACTCACACGAGAAACCGATTTCATTTTGTCCCAGTTGGTTCATCAGCAAACGCAGAGGATACGAGATTCGTTCTTGTGCACCCAACGTCTGGATTTCCCAGCGGAGCATATCGCCGGAGCGAGTCACCCCGGGAGGCAGTCCGATCACATCGACCCCTGTGGGAAGTTTGATGTTGCACGTGATTTCACGAGCGATGATCCCGCTTTGGTTTTCAATAGTCAGGTCATACTCCGCGGTGCTCCCTTGATAGAACTCCGTTAGACCATTCCACGTTGCAAGCAGGGTCGACTGCTGCACGTTGACCTCGATATTGCTCGATGAGTCGAGATTTGAGATTGTACTGAATGCTTTTGCCTTAACGGGCAATCGGCCTGCTTGTTGGAACGTCAACTCAACCTCCACGACCCGTTCGCTACCAGCGGGGACATCGCCGATTTCCGACTGATTGCTACCGTATGGTTCGGCAGTCAATTCCACCGAAACTCTTTGAACATCGGCATTCCCTGGGTTTCGTATTCGCATGCGATAGATCTGCGGTCTACCGTAGTCCACCTCGGCGGGACCTTCGAGAGCCAGTTGCAATTGTGGTTGTTGCACGTGGACTTGCATTTGACTCGTGGGTGGAGTCACCGTCCATTCGAGCCCCAGCGCAAAGTGTTCCGCTTGAATTGCATTGATCATCAGGCGAAGGGTTTTCGTGGTACCGGCGGGTAATTGCTCGAGTTCCCACACGACACCATTATCGGCTTCGTCACTATCGATTTCGAAATTTCCATCGGTGACAGCGACGTCACCGATTTGCACTCCCCTGGGTACAGATGCCCGTACGAGAAGCCCTTGAAGGACCTCCTTGCCTTCGTTAGTGGCAACGATTTCGTACGGAGCGTTTTGTCCAACTAGGATCGAGTTCGCCCCTTGGACTTGCAATCGCACTTGAGGGATCGTTTGCTGCAAACCGGGAGTGGGTTTGGAAACCTGAGAGGTTTTTCCTTGCGGGGCAATTGCAGCATTCGATATCGAGGTCGGCATTGCAACTTTGGGGGATGCAGATGCAGTGGGAGTTGCATTGGGTTTAGCGGCAGGAGTTGCATTCGCGTGGGAGGAGGTGTCGGCGAGTACGGACGCGTTGCCAGCCCGTTGGCTTGGCATACTGCTTGGACCAGAGCCCGTGTTTGTGCCGGTGGAAGGACCCGTTTTGGTAGCCGCAGGTGCATCGGGGTTACCGCGTCCTACCACCTGTGTTCTTCCAGATGCGGTCGTCATGCTGCTGCGCGGTTGTACCGTCTGCGACGTAGCATTTCGGGTAGTTGCGTTTGGATTCGGTGTGATTGGAGGTAAGCCAACCATCTTTTCGTTTGCGGAATTAGCGGAATGTCCGCGTGTAGTGGTGTTTGCTCGAGGCTTCATTGAGGACGAAGACGTCGAGGTCGTGTTGCCATTGGCTGATTCGTCACTGTCGGAGTCGAGCAAAGGTAGAGGAGTTCGGACCGGTGCCGAGGAGCCGGCCATTGCGGGCGGAGAAGTCTTTGACAACGACGTAAGCTTTGCATTATCAGTTCCACCCGCAGGGCGGCGGCTGGTCTCTTTGGAGTCGATCGAACCGCTTGGAGGTGATGCTTCGAAGGTTCTCGTGGAACTCAGGCTTGGCGTATCTGACTCGGACGAGGCCGATCCCTGGACGTCTGAATCTTGTGTGGAGGCGTTGGAATTGTCAGAGGTTGAATCGGAACCCGAAAACGACTTCGAAACCGCTTGCGACCCCACTTTTACTTGTGCCCCCCGATATGAAGGAGC
>VGZN01000196.1 GCA_016872635.1 Planctomycetota bacterium
CCGTACACATCAAGGCTGGCAAACAGCGTGTGGCTATCAATCCGGAGTTGAGGCAAAGACTCGACGATTTGTTAGGGGTGGACAGCCATCGGCTGATTTTCACGAAGCCCAAGGTCAACAACAGCAGCAATGGGGATACTTTTCGTCGACGCTCCTCCAATTAGCGGTCGGGTACTTCGTACCGAGATCGCGCGCCGACGACGCTCACCATGCAGCCATTACCGATTGATCCTTGGATCGATGAGATCGTACGACAGGTGCGGGATAATCCTATCACAGTCGTGGAGGCGCCCCCGGGATCCGGAAAAACAACCCGAGTTGCACCGGCTCTGATGGATGCATTCAGACCGGCATGCGGTGTTTTGAACGGATCAAGTTCTGCTGGGGCCGGCAAAGTTTATTTGCTGCAACCACGGCGTTTGGCTGCACGTTCGGTAGCGGAACGGATCGCTAATGAGCGGGAGGCTAATCGAAAGAATCTAGCGAGTTCTTTGGGAGAAACGCTCGAGCCAGGGCGTGACGATCTCAGTGACCGAGGGGAAATCGGTTATGCGGTACGATTTGATCACAGAATCACGAAACAAACCCGATTAGTGGTCGCGACGGAGGGTATCTTGATCCGCCGTTTGCAATCCGACCCAGCCATCGAAGATGTATCCGTTGTCGTGCTGGATGAATTCCATGAACGATCTATCGATGCGGATCTCTTGTTGGCCATGCTCAGGCGTGTGCAACAGACGCTTCGAGAGGATTTACGGATCGTGATCATGTCCGCGACTCTCGACTCGACCTTTCTCGAGAGGGCATTGGGAAATGTGCCGACGATTCAGGTTTCATCGGTATGTTTTCCGGTGTCGATCCGGTATCGGCCTGCGCCGACAAATCTTGGCATTGCAGAGCATTGCGCTGCAACGATCGGAGATGTCGTCGATGTTACGGATGGCGATTTACTGGCGTTCCTTCCCGGAGCGAGCGAAATCCATCGATGCATTGACGCTTTGAGAGGCAAACGTCTCGAGCGTGATTTCGACTTAATCCCACTCTACGGCGCGCTGTCGGTCGAGGATCAAATGCTGGCGATCGAGCGAGGGACGCGTCGACGGATCGTCGTCGCAACGAATGTGGCGGAAACATCCATCACGATCCCCGGAGTTACTGTGGTTGTCGATAGCGGTTTGGCTCGCGTGCTGCGATATTCACCGGAGGTGGGGATCGATCGATTGGAGTTGGAGAATATCAGCGCAGCGTCCGCTGCACAGCGAGCTGGACGCGCGGGGCGAACGGCTCCGGGTATTTGTTATCGATTGTGGTCCGACGTTTCCGATAGGTCGCGATCGGCTCATCTCGAGCCGGAGATTCGACGTGTCGACTTGGCGGGTACGCTACTGCAATTGATCGCTTGGGGCGAAGGAGATAGCGATGATTTTCCATGGCTTGAACCGCCGCGTCCTGAAGCGATTGAATCGGGAAAGCGGTTGCTGGGACTATTGGGTGCGATTGACCATGGACGAATCACCTCTATGGGACAAGCCATGTCAAAGCTGCCACTGCATCCGAGGCTCTCGCGGATTTGCTTGGCAGCGATGGCCGTGGGGTGCCTGGATGATGCGAGCATTGCTGTTGCCTTGCTATCGGAACGAGATCCGTTCGATCGTCGCGGCGGCCATGCAGGAGGCCGATCCATGCGCACGCATTCCGTCCGACGTTGGGATAGCGATCTCGTCGAGCGAGTTCGTATTCTCCAAGAAATGCCTCTTCGTGGGAACGTTCCACCAGATATGGGTGAGTCCCCCTTTGGAATGCTGACACGGGGTGGAGCTCGCACCATCCACCAGGTGGCGGAGCAAATTCGGACCTTGTGCACTCCGATATCCGAAGAGTTGATGAAACGAGTTGGTATCGACGATGGAGCTGTTCAGCGTAAAGACCCAGCCGTCTCGGAAGCAGGTAGATTGCACGATGAGGTGTTGATGCGCGTACTGTTGAGCGGATTCCCCGATCGGCTGGCGAAGCGACGGGCCTCTGGGAAGAATCAGGCTATCATGGTGGGGGGGAAGGGGGTTGTGCTCGCACCACAGTCCGGAGTTCACGAACCTGAACTTTTTCTGTGCCTCGATATCGAAGCGGGAGCTGGCGATGCGTTGGTGAGGCAAGCGAGCCGAATTGATGCCGAATGGCTCAACGATAAAGTTCAAGGGGGAAGCGATCAGGGTGGAAATCTTCAAGAGCGTGAGGATATATTCTTTCATCCAACGCAGAAGCAGGTGGTTGCTCGGCGACGGACTGTTTGGATCGATTTAGTACTTCAGGAAACACCTACGAGTATCACTGATGAATCGCAATGCCAGGAAGTGTTGTGGCAAGCGGTACGGGTAAATTGGGAGCAGGTATTCCCGAAAGACAACGATGACTTAACGCAATGGATCGCACGCGTAAATTGCTTGAGAGAGTGGATGCCTGAGTATGATTTTCCAGCAATAAATCGTGAACGATTGCTGACGGTAGCCAAGGATTTGTGCCGGAACAGATGTTCGCTGAGCGAGGTGCGAGGCGGGGCGTGGACCGATTGGCTCGGTGGAGAACTCACTCCGGCACAGCGATCTGTATTGGATAAGGAAGCACCTTCACGAATTGTGGTTCCTTCAGGGAGCTCGATCCGAATCGAGTATCAGGAGGGAAAGCCGCCGGTCTTGGCGGTGAAGATTCAGGAAGTGTTTTCCTGGCTGCAGACTCCAAAGATCGCGGGTGGCCGCGTGCCCCTTCTATTGCATTTACTGGCTCCAAGCATGAGAGCTCAACAGATCACTGATGACTTGGCGTCCTTCTGGAAAAACGGGTATCCGGAGGTTAAGAAAGAGTTAAAACGACGCTACCCCAAGCATTCCTGGCCCGACGACCCTTTGAGTGCACCGCCGACGAAACGTTGATAAATCCGGTTCACTCGCCCGCGAACCATTCAGCAATTCCCCATCGCC
The DNA here is from genome assembly GCA_016872635.1 of Planctomycetota bacterium. GTDB lineage: Bacteria > Planctomycetota > Planctomycetia > Pirellulales > Pirellulaceae > JBKCUI01. The sequence continues at coordinate 2,976 of VGZN01000196.1, forward strand.
GCGTGCGGAGTCTTGAGACCAACGGAGGCAGGAGTATGGTGAAATGCTAATATGGCCATCACTTGTTTTCACGTCCATGATTACCCCACGTTCTTAATCCGTTTTGAGAGGTAATGGGTTATGTGTTCGATCCATCGAGCAATCGCGAAGTCTTTCACCGTTGCATGTTTCGTCGTGTGTTTCTCAGCGTTGTGTTGCGATGCGATGTTTGCGCAGGATGCAACAAGGACAACACTAGACCCGGATCCACTGCTGGCAATCCGAGATGCGGAAATGGTGCAACGGGGACCAAACGGGACTATGGTGACGCCAGTCAATCAGAGGCTGACTCCGTATGGGAAACTGATTGAACTTCCCGGGATGCGGCCACAGGTCATCGCTCTATCTCCGGATGGAACGTTTGTGGTGACATCTGGAAAAACGAGCAAGCTGGTGGTGATGAATGCAAAGACAGGCGATGTTCTGGATCGGGTGGATTTTCCTAACGAGGCACAACTGCTAGGGGCTTCGGATCCAGCAGCCAACAATTTGAAACCAGATACTGCAGCCCTTGCTAGTTTCACCGGATTGGTTTTCGCACCAGACGGTAAAAGCATTTATTTGAGCAACGTCCAAGGCTCCATCAAAGTGTTCCGTGTCGACGAAGCGGGGAAGGTGGTTCCATCGCATGTGATCGCATTACCTAGTGCAAATGCTCCCAAGCGAAAGCAGGAAATTCCGAGCGGACTCGCGATTTCGGAGGGTGGAGACAAACTCTATGTCTGCGGGAATCTCTCGAATCGATTGCACGAGGTGGATGTGGGGAGCGGCAATGTGATACGTTCCTTCGATGTCGGAGTTGCCCCGTACGATGTGAGGCTCGCCGGTGGGATGGCAATAGTTAGCAATTGGGGAGGGCGAAGGCCGGAAGCGGGGGATTTGGTCGGACCGGCAGGAAAAGGGACTGTCGTGCGAGTCGATTCAGTCCGACATATCGCCGATGAAGGATCTGTGTCATTCATTGACTTAGCGAGTGGATCGGTATCGGAAGTACTGGTAGGTTTACACCCATCGGGGCTGGCTGTGACGCCCGATAAAACAATGGTTGTGTGCGCAAACGCAGCCAGCGATCAATTGAGCTTGATCGATATCGCCAGCCGCCAAGTGATCGAGACGGTATGGGCCAAACATAGCCCTGCGGATCTATTTGGTGCGACACCCAATGCACTCGTGTTTGATCCGTCTGGCTCTCGTTTGTATGTTGCCAACGGGACGCAAAATGCAATTGCGATTTTTGATTTTGACGCCGAGGATCGGGGCGAGACGAAAATGATCGGTATGCTCCCAGTGGGATGGTTCCCCGGGGCTGTGGCAATAAACCCGACGGAGAAAACCTTATTGGTTGCCAATATCAAAGGACTGCCTAGCGAAAAACGGAAACAGGGGGAGGGAGAAGGATTCAATTCACATCAATACCACGGTAGTGTCTCGCTGGTGCCTATCCCTGACGACGATGCCTTGCTCGCGGCATTGTCGGAGCAAGTCGCCCGAAACATGCGTTACGATGCGATTGTCCAATCCAGGCAACCAGCTCGCTCTCAAGTATCGAAACGGGCTATACCGGAACGCATCGGTGAACCTAGCTTGATTGAGCATGTGGTTTACATCATCAAGGAGAACCGCACGTACGATCAGGTTTTTGGGGATCTGCCGCAAGGTAGAGGGAGTCGGGATCTTTGTATTTTTGGCAGAGATGTAACACCCAATCAGCACAAGTTGGTGGAAGAGTTTGTGCTGCTAGACAATACCTACTGCTGTGGAATTCTCAGTGCGGATGGGCATCAATGGAGTACAACGGCGTTTGCGACGGACTACTTGGAAAAGAGCTTCGCATCGTTTCCGAGAAGTTACCCCGATGGTATGGACGAAAGCGATATCGATGCCCTCGCATACTCACCAGCAGGGTTTCTTTGGGATAACGCGGTTAAGCACGGAGTCAGCCTCCGTAATTACGGTGAGTTCATGATGCCTGCCGTGAGATGGCGTGATCCAAGTAAACGGGGGGCTGTCGATTTTCTTTCATGTTACAAAACATGGAAGGGCATCGAGGATCTCGTCATTTTTGAGTCGAAACCTGGCATCGAAAGTATTCGCGATTTTTCGCCGACCGAATATGTCGGTTGGAACATGTCTGTGCCTGATCAGTATCGCGCTGACTACATCCTCAAGGAACTTGCTGAGTTCGAGCGAAAGGGCGAATACCCACGCTTGGTGATCATTTGTTTGCCAAACGATCATACGAGTGGGACGGCGAAGAATTGTCCGACGCCTGCAGCGTGCATGGCGGATGGTGATTTGGCGATGGGAAGGATTGTGGAGGGATTAAGCCGATCTCGATTCTGGGCCAAAATGGCGATCTTTTCCATCGAAGACGATCCGCAAGCAGGTTGGGATCATGTCAGTGGCTATCGTACTACGGCCTATTGCATTAGTCCGTTCACAAAACGGAATGCGGTGGTTGGAACGCAATACAATACGACGAGTATTCTGCGAACCATGGAGCAGATCCTCGGGTTACCTCCGATGAATCAATTCGACGCGAGCGCGACTCCGATGTTCGATTGTTTTCAGGATGAACCAGATCTAACGCCATTCGAATCGGTCCCTGTGAATGTCCCCCTCGATGAAATGAACCCAGGGTCGGTGGCTGTTCTTGATCCACTATTGAAGCGGCTGGCGGAATGGTCCGAAGAAATGAATTTCCGAGAAGTTGACCGGGCACCAGAGGATCGTCTCAATCGAGTGTTGTGGCATGCCATGAAGGGGAGTCAAGCACCCTATCCGGAATGGGCAATCACCGTCGTTGAGGATGACGACGAAGACGAGGAGGAGCGGGAAACGCTGGGCCGGGGAGCGCGTGACTAAGGACTCACTGGCCGATAAACAGGTAATTGGATTCACTGCAATTGCGAGTAGAGGATCATGTTGATGCCGATCCGGAACGCATCGTCGCGTGTGTAGCCTCGGCATTGCAGCGAATGCTTGCTCTCCATCGCGCAGCTCAGATCGTTCGGCGAAAACAGCATGACGATTCGGCCTTGCCATTCCAGAGCTTCGATTTCTGCTGGCCCTTCACGGCGTGACGCGGAGAGATTACTGGAACCGATTTCGGGATCGACCAATGCGACATTGCGCAGATCGAATCCGCCAGGGCCTTCCTTGAGCATCAAAGGATGGTCGGGAGGAAGGGTTTTCCAAGTGGCATCCGGGAGGACGTTGGAAAACTCAGCCTTCACACTGGTTGCGAAATCAGTGGAGCCGCAAATGGCATCGCCGAGAATAACACCACCGTTTTCGAAGTGGCGGCGCATTCCACTCCGTTCTGCATCATTAAATACGAATCGGTTTCGCCCTTGTATATAAGCGATGGGATATTTCTCGAGTTCATCGCTGTTGGCGGACAGTTTAGGTGTTTTCGCTTCGACCAACGCCTTAGTTTCTCGGCGGTACATTTCAAGGAGGTTGGGAATCGACTTCGGAGTTTCATCACCTCCACCACTGTGCATGATTTTTGGGAGTGTCAATGATCCTCGTTCGAGGGATTGGCGATTGGAATCCGATTGAACGATTTGCACCGCGTCGAGCTTATCCTTGAGTTCGCGTCCAGTTGCGTATGCCACGACGTTGAGGCCGACTTTGACCGCATTGTCGAGTTCTCCGGTAACGCTCTTGGAGTACTTTGGTTTTGCACCATAGGGTTTCGCTAGCTCCCATCGGCACGACAGGCTGATCGGACTGAACACGACGCTGGTACGGCAGCATGCGTCGATTCCGTAGAGCCAAAAGCCTTGAGGTAATGCGTCTGGGACAACTTTGGTTTCGGCAGCCCAGATTGGATGGTTAGGAGGGAGTTTTTGCAGTGGTTTGTCGAAGATCAACTCCATCTCCCGCCGGAATGATTCTTCAAAGGCATCCCCTTTGCATCCATTCCCGTTGCATGCTTCCCCGAAGATAAAGCCACCTTGTTCGACATAGTCCTTCAAAAGTTTTCGATGCTGCGGCGATAAGATGAACTCTTCCGAACCGCTGATAAAAAGCACCGGAGTTTCGAGCAAATCAGGAAGCGACGCGCGTTGGATCCGGACGGATTGCCACGCCAAATCACGTTTCCAAACCGACTCTACGTGTCCAGTGATATGTTGGATTGCGCGTCGATGGCGATTCCAGTCTCGGCTTTGTGGTTCGAGGGAATGTTGCAAATGCCCGATCACAACTTGACGCTTCCCTTTACTCAGAAATAGCAAAGCCATAGCGGTTGCGGCTGCTTCTGTTTCAGCCGGTGTTGATGGCATATTACCACCTACTGCGTTTCGACGACGCAGGATTGCTTCGGCACCCTCCCGATACCAGTCGTGATCGCCGATAAAGCGTTGTCCGGTAAGTCGGCCGACTCTTTCTAACGCATACATGTAGTACATGTACCACTCACCGAATCCAGGATTGTCGTTGACGCTGAAGTTGTTGGCCAACCATTCCAAAGAGATCTGAGGATCGTAGCCGCGATCAGCATTGCCACCCCCGCAGCAAGAAATCGTGTCGCCGTTGACCGATGCGTCGAGGCTCGAGGATGTGTCTTCGAGGATGATCAAGGACGCGATTCCCGCGCATGTCATACTTCCCCGAGGGCTATTTTCGCCGCCGTATCCCCATGTTCCGCGGGGACTCATTCGGCTCATCCAGTATTTTCGGCTAAGCTTCAGGTTCTCCTCGGGGATTTCGATACCGAGTTTGCTCGCTTCCCAAAGTGCGAGAACAGCGAATTGAGAGTTCGATTCGTCCGGTCTTCCAGCGCCTTGATCGTACGACCATCCTCCGTCCCGTTGCTGTGCCTTCAGTAGCCAACGAATATTTCGTTCAATAAGATCTCGGTCGCGTCCCGGATCTGCCGCGCACAACGCCATCGCTTGCAAGGACGCTTCGTAAACCTTTTGAGGTCGATCGCGTCGAATGTACTCCATCGCCTTGACGATTTCCGGATCGGCAGGTTTTCGGCCGGAACTGAGCAAGGAAAGCACGATCAAGCTCGTCAGTCCGGTCCCTTGGTCCTCATGCCCTTGCCAAGCACCAATTTTGTCACCTTTGGCCCCCCGATTCTGCGTTCTGCGGAAATAGCTCGAGAATTGATCGATGGCTTCTTGGACTGCGCTAGCATTGATCCCGCGCTGAGCGGCCGCATTTGGCGGTTGTGCTCGCAGTCTCCCCATCGGAAAAGCGAGGATAGCAAACATCGCCCATATAATGGGATGGAACGGAACGCGTTGGGTCGAGAGTCTGTAGTTATGAGCCATGGCGATAGTTTACCACATTGGATTGCATTTGTTAAAAAGCCCTCAACATCCGTAACTCCAATCCCGAAATCGTACGCAGCTTTGGAGTAAAGGACCGTTTATTCGTTTTTGTTATTGGTTTTGTTATTGGTCTTCAGGAGCGAAGGAGCCTGTCCTACGGGGCCGCTTGTCACCCTCGGAACCTATATGGTAAAGTCGTCACAGAAGAGCCCCTGTAGGTTCGAGTCACAAGCGAAAAACCGAGCGTGGAGGAGTGAAGGGTATTACGTGAAAAGTATCGATCGGTCTACAAAGCGTTCGCTGATCAGCGCAGTGCTTATCCTAGCCGCGTGTTTGATTCTTTCGGTCGTCATTTTGCCCTGGGATATTGAGCTATCCGAAGGCGTTCGTGGACTTCGATTGCCCGGGGATTTGCGGAAGTTGATTTCGCTGATGGAATTGTTCGCACATGGGCTGGGGTGTGTGCTCATTCTGGGAACATTGATTTGGGTGGACGAACACAACCGCAGAAAACTTTGGGTGGCAGCCGGCTTTGTGCTGATTTGCGGGGTGCTGGCGAACGCGGCAAAGTACTTGATTCCGAGACGTAGGCCATACACGCTGG
>VGZN01000197.1 GCA_016872635.1 Planctomycetota bacterium
GTCCTTGCCAAATCATGACCGGCAAATCACGGTCGACGCTGTTTTCCGCTTGCAGGGCCAGAATGGAGCCTAAAGCCCAAGCGTTTTCGGGGGCCAGCCGTGTCATCGCACTAGCTAAATAACGACGGACCAAGAACGATGGATCGTTTGCCGCTAGTTCGATCAAGACCGTGGCGGAGGCATCCGATGCTTGCTCGGTAAGGGCCTGAACCGCCCATGCCCGGACAAACTCGTTCGGATCGCGCAGCAATTCCTTTCCGAAATCGACCGAAAAAGCCCCCGTCGCCATCAACGTCCAGATTGCTCGCAAGCGGTCATGCTCGCTAGCGCCCGTGCTGGCTGCATCCTGCAACGCATCTACGATCTCGCTGGGAATCACGCTGTCAGAATAGCGGGAAGCCAATTCAAGCCGGGCGGCTCTAGCATGCCAATCGTTTGGATGCCGCTGAGCTGCCACCAACTCCCGATCACTGGCACGACGATAATTCACACTCGCAGGTTTGTAGGTCGCGTCGTACTTCATTCTGTAGATCCGACCATTGCCCCGATCCCATTGTTCGACGTTCGGATTATGGCACAACCGCGGATCGTACCAATCGGTCATGTAGACAGCACCGTCTGGTCCCAGCATAAGATCGACACCGATGAATTGCGGGTCGGAACAGAAGAGAAGGTCACTTCCCGCATGGATGCTGTTGTACCCCCCCGCTTCGCGACGATTGATTTGGTGGTTGAGTTGGTGACCATGGAGATTGTGGGTTAGCAAGTGGTTTCGGTATTCGGCAGGCCAGTTGTCCCCTAAATAAATCATGGTGCCCACATGCGAGTGTCCACCGTAGACATCCCCAGTTCCCGGTTTCCCCGCCCCGCCTTCCCCGGAATCGTATCGAGCTGAAGCGAGCAAAAAGTTCTGAAGATGAGGATGATTCTTTAATCCGCTGGAGGAGATAAACGGGGCATAGCCACCGTTGACTTGATTCCAGTAATGCCCACCTAGCATCACGTGGGTAGTACCACCTCGGCCCCAAAAACTACGGCAGTGCGTCATGAACAATTGGCCGTTCATGTCGTAATCTAGGCCCCATGGATTGCTACCACCGTGGGCAAACACCTCGAACTCATGCCGTCTAGGGTGGTATCTCCAGACTCCGGCGGCCAAATACTTTCTATCAACTGATTCGGTTCCAGGCTTTCCAATGCTTGATGTGTTGAAGACGCCTTGGGTACCATAGAGCCAACCATCAGGCCCCCATAGAAAGCTATTCAATGTTTCGTGGGTATCTCCGTACCCGAAACCGTCGAGCAAGACGACTGGGTCGGAGTCCGGACGGTCATCATTGTCTTGGTCTGGAATAAACAGAAGCTCGGGGGCTGCACCTATCCAAACACCACCATATCCGAGCTCGATACCGCTGGCCAAATTCAGCCCTTCGGTGAAAACCTTGCGCGACTCAAAACTACCGTTCGCATCGGCATCCTCAAAGATCACGATACGATCAAGTCCTTCGCCGGCTGGTCGTTTTTGCGGGTACGAGTGCCCCTCGACAACCCACAATCTACCTCGAGAGTCCCATGCAAACGCAATCGGTTGATGGACGCGAGGTTCACTCGCGATCGCATCGACCGAGAACCCAGGTGGAACAAACATGCTCTCCAGCGTCTTTAGCGCAACCTGCTGATCTTTCTCAGCAATGTCAGTTCCATCGCCCTCCACCGAGTTGGGACGAAGCGTGTGCAGAATCGCATTAAAGGTTGTCCTCTTGGAGGTGTCCGGCTCGATCGTCACCGGCGGAGCATCATAAAACCGAAAATCATCGAAGTTCAAATGCCCCCACCCACCGGCGTTTTCGTCGACGAGTCGCACGGCGATCATGGCATCTTGGATCGGTCGCAGATCGATTGCTACGCGCCGCATCTGCTCGCGGTTATTTCCAACCGCTTGTGCATGGACCACCGGAGGCTCTGTATCTGACTGAAAACGGAGAATTTCGACCCGCGTACTTACCGCATCCCCACCCGATAGCAAAAACCCTGCGTAAGGGTGTGTCACCCGAAACCATGGCGACTGTAATGTCCCTACCCCGGCGTCCTTTTCGAGTTCATAGCCACCGATGAAATAATCACCAACCTTGTTGCTGACCTGTCCTGGCCAACGCTGAGAGATTCCGTCCACTTTGACCGGTTGCCCACGGAATGCATTTCCGGTCGCTTGCCACCCCTCAAGGGTCCCGGATTCAAACCCCAAGTTCAATGCTTTGCCTTGGCCATCCGATGGGACCACCCCTTCCTGCTCTTGGGTCGGAACAGCTTCTTCATTCCCGAAGTCCATCTCCATGAGCCGTTCACGGTCCGAGGCCCGGAGGGTTTCCAACCACAGATCCTTAAACTCAATCCGGGTTTCAGGACCGCTATGCAGTTGAAGTGCCAACGAGCCCGAAAGATCCCGTTCGCCAATCTGCTGGTCCCATAACGAAGAAAACAGACTCCCATTCACATAAACATCGATCCTCTCGCCAATCGCGACGATCCGATAATCATTCCACTGATTCTCGCGCACGAGGACAGGAAATTGGTGGAGGGGAGCAAAGGTGTGCTGACGGCGTGTTCCATCCGGCGCGATATGAACGCGGACACCTCGCTCGACGAGCAATGCGCGACCATGTTCGTCGTAAATTCGCCCTAACCAAGTCGATCCCATGTCGAGATCCGCCTGGTATCCAGAAACATGGTCTACGTTTTCGACTTGGCATCGGATCTGAATCCCGGAGTTGGCTGCAGGTAATCCCGTCAATCGAAACTTCAAGTTCAACTCAAAGTCTTTCAGTTCCCCACCACGGTACACCAGCCATGTATTTTTGTTTAATGTCTTTCCACGGTCGATGGACCCTACAATCGCTCCGGATTCCACTCGCCAATGCGCAGGATCCCCTTCCCATCCGTCGAGCGAAACGCCATCAAAAATCTTTCTGCCTCGCTCAGCTTCATCAGCGCACACACTCAGCGGAAACGCCGCAAGTGAAACCACTATCCAAAACGCGACACTCAGTCGACAGGCCGGCCGGTACCCAGCCTTGCCTGTCGCTTGGGAGGAACAATTCTTTTGCATATGGACGGATCTTTATAAAACGAGGCCTTGATAACATCCTCATAGGATAAACGCAACGCACCACGTTTCCTATGGGCGATCGAGCACTCGGCAGAGCCCTATCCTCGAATCTTCTTGCACGCCAAAGGGAGGGAGAACACGGGGCGTAGGCATTGCCAATCCAACCCCAACGGGATTCGCTTCGAATCAGGCCATTAGCCTTGCGATCACGGCATTGACTTTCAATCGCAGCGTTGCCAATCATCCTGGTATCGCGCAGAAATTCGTCGCGTCATGCTTCGAAAGAGCGTATGGGAACCCGCACCATTCACTCGAGCCCGACAAGCATCCGCGAGTGTCAGCGAGGACGAGAAATCATCCCTAACCGTATGCGAACTTGCGACGCAGCCTTATGCGACGCAAACTAAGCAGCACGTCGAAATTCGGAGGTTGGTGCAGACTCCGGCGTTCGGATCGGAAGCGTTTGGTTCTCAAAGCCTTGGCGGGCAAGTTCCACCCGATCGCTCAATCGAGCAACCAGCGATCGATCGCGAACCCCGAGAACCCAGCCGAGCCGTTCTGCAGCGAGCTTTGGATTCATCAACCCGGTCGCTAAATGCCCTAATCGTCTCGATAGTGGTTCAAGCTCAACACCCGAATCAGGAATCTCACTATAGGCACACGCGATCATGCCGCACCCTTTCCCGATCTCGAAGTTCGAACTGGTTGGACCGATTGAACGCGACGTAGAGGTAACCATCGATGCCTCGACGACCTCGTACCTGAGTTCGAGCGCGTTCATGAGCAAAGCCAACTCCAGATCGATCAGGTCCTGGTGAACCGCATCACTCCAGCCTCCCATCTTTAAGATGGATTTGCGCCGTACGATCGTGCCTGCCAAAACGGGACCGCCGCTCGATTTGGCCTTTTTGGCAATCCGTCGATGGGGCAACTCTCGTCCATCAAGGCCGAAATGGCGGTCTCCAGTTACCGAATCCATAACCGGGACGCATACGGCATCCACTTTAGGATCGTCCAAGCACTCGATGGATGCATCGGACCATCCAGCTTCGACCTGGGTTCCAGGAAGGAGGACTTGCAAGAACGGTGAACAAGCGGCAGCTGCTGCAATGTTTAGCTGTTCCGCGATGGATCGCCCCGACTCCGTCTCAATCACGACAGCTTCATCGTCCCCCAAATGGTAAGGATCCGAGTATTCACCCGAGTGAACAATGATCAATTCGTGATCGTCCGTTTTCGCCTCGAGCACAGAGAGGAGCGTGGATTCCAATGCAGCTTCGTCGCGTTGGAAAGGGACGATGATCGACAGTTGCGGCACTTGCTGAGCCTCCGGCGAATCGTTACAAACGGCCTAGGATGTGGCTGGTTACCGAGTGAAGATCGGCGGGATTGCTCTTTCAATTCAGCCAATTCGAGCTTTGCTGAATAGTGAAGCTTGGCAAACTCTAAGGCCCACCCAAGATCACGATCGCTTCGCTAGCAATGCAGCAAGCATTCAGTCACCGTCGGTTTATGGACGGGTAATCGATGGTCCAAAGATGCTTTCGGTGGTGGCCTCCGTTGCCATCATTCGATTCCCGGATGTAGCTTCTTTTGGTCTTTCAAACCGATTTGATGAACTTTTCTGCTCGTTTTCTTAGGTGAAGGTGTTTGTGCAAGGCCATCGATTGCGGTGGGACTGGGGTGGAGCCATAATTACATAATTAAGTGGGTGTTTAGGTCGGTAGGCAATGTCGATTTGAACACGTCGCGACCGTGTAGCCCCTTCAATATGCGTCCGCGCACAAGCGACCCCGCCAACCAATTTTGTTTCCCGCCTAATGACGTCGTCCTCCCCACGGTGGCTAGACGTTGCCGCTGAAAACAGCCAACCCAATTTCATGGAATGTTTCTTTTTTAAAATGAATCGCAAGCCTGCGGCTATCGTCGTGGCGGTAGCTATCGGTTCAGCCCTAGCATTGCGATCGACTGGTACCGAGCCAATCGATTTCAATCGCGATATTCGCCCTATCCTGTCGGAGAATTGCTTCTATTGCCACGGCCAAGACAGCAACAAACGCCAAGCGGGTTTACGACTTGACCAGCGTGAGGAAGCGATCACTGCTGGTGCCATCCAGCCTGGTGATCTAGCGGGAAGCGAATTGATTGCTCGCATCGATTCCATGGATTCGGAATTGGTGATGCCTCCACCTACGTCCAACCGTCGCATCAATGATGCGCAGAAGGCGATACTGAAACGTTGGATCGAAAGCGGTGCCAATTATTCGAAACACTGGGCGTTCGAGCCTCCTATTAAGCCCGTGATTCCCGCGGTTGCCAACTCCGACTGGGCAATCACCCCAATCGATGCGTTCGTCTTGGAAGGGCACCAAAGACAATCCTTGACAGCATCGCCAGCAGCCGGCCGGACCACCATGATCAAGCGTCTGTATTCAGATTTGGTTGGCTTGCCACCTGAACCTGAGGATGACGATCGCTTTGTGAAAAGCGAGGATCCACTTGCCTACGAGCAACTCGTCGATCGATTGCTCGCCGAACCAGGCTACGGTCAAAGGATGGCCTTACCGTGGCTAGACGCTGCGCGGTATGCCGACAGCAACGGTTTTCAGCAGGATGGAGATACGTGGCAGTGGCTTTGGCGAGACTGGGTAGTACGGGCTCTCAACGCCAATTTGCCGTTTGATCAATTCACGACTTGGCAACTAGCGGGAGACCTTTTGCCCGATGCAACAACGGATCAAAAGATCGCTAGTGGATTCAACCGAAACCATTTGCTGAACGGCGAAGGGGGCGCGATCGCCGAAGAACAACGATTCATCATTCTCTTCGACCGGATCGATACAACGGCCACGACGTGGCTTGGCTTGACAATGGCGTGCGCGCAATGCCACGATCACAAATACGACCCGATCACCATGGTGGACTATTACTCGCTGATGGATGCGTTCAATCGAGTACCAGAAAGTGGCGTCCCGCAGTACTTCTCAAGCCGTATTCGAGTGGCCGCCCCATTCATAGAAATCCCGACCGAAGAGAATTTGCAACGGATCCGGGAGTTCGAGCAAAGGATCGATGCGTTGCAGAAAGAGGCCCAACCTTTGCTCGATGCAGCATTTCATGGCTGGCGACTCAGCGTGACCGGTTCGACGTCCGGGTTGCCAGAATCCATCACTGCGATCTTGAACAAACCCGATTCCGAGAGGAATGAGGACGAGAAAAAGAACCTTGAACCGCTTCTCCGTAAGCACTTCGACGAGAAACTGGTAGGGGCACTCCAAAGCAAATTAGCTACCCTCGGACAACTTCAAGGTGTGCGTAACGAATTATCGAACTATCGAAACGATCAAATGCCGCGTGCAATGATCATGAGTGATTCGCAACCTCGCGAAACGCACGTTCTCGAACGTGGGGAGTATCTTAAACCGAGAGACAAAGTAAGTTTCAATACGCCTGGTTTTCTCCCGCCTCTCCCCGCAGAATCGCCTCGAAACCGTCTAGGGTTGGCGCAATGGCTCGTTTCGCCCGAGCACCCGCTGACCGCACGTGTCCAAGTGAACCGTATCTGGCAACACTTCTTCGGTCTGGGCATCATCAAGACTGCTGAGGATTTCGGCGTGCAGAGCGAGTTTCCAAACCATGGAGCACTCCTTGATTACTTGGCAGTCGATTATCGCGAATCCGGTTGGGATACCAAACGCATGCACCGACAGATTCTCGAGAGCGCAACATACCGGCAATCGAGTCGTGTGCATCCAGACGCAAAGCAAGCGGATCCGGAGAATCGCTGGTTCGCTCGGGCAAGCCGCTTCCGGATGCCGTCGATGGTACTTCGCGATTGGGCATTAGCGTCAGCTGCGATGCTGAATCAACGTATCGGTGGTGCACCAGTTTATCCGTACCAGCCCGAAGGCATCTGGGACTCGCTTGCGATCACCAAGGAACGGGATTTTACTTACCCCAAGTCTCAAGGTTCCGATTTGTACCGCCAAAGCCTTTATACCTTTTGGCGACGGACGGTGGGACCGGCAAATATGTTCGATGCCTCCAACCGGCAATCTTGCCGCGTTCGAGCCTCCCAGACCAGTACACCGCTGCATGCCCTGACCACCCTTAACGATCCCACTTGGGTTGAGGCGGCTCGAGGATTGGCGCAAAACTGCTTGCGCAGTTCCCAAAATGTTGACGAACAGTTGCAATTTGCCACTCGCCGCGTACTCGCAAGGAGTCTTCAAGGCGACGAACTGGACATCCTTCGACGCGCATACCAAAAACAACTTGCGTTCTATCAAACCGATCCGGATGCAGCAACCAAGCTCCTTTCCATCGGTACAGCTCCGAGGGACACAAACCTCGATAGCACAACGTTCGCCGCCATGTGCAACGTATGCTTGACGTTGATGAACTTAGATGAAGCCCTTTGCAGAGAATGAACTTGGCGATGCACAACGATTTTTTGTTGCAAAATGAAGCCCGCGTGACACGGCGATCCTTGTTCGGTTCCACCGCAAGTGGTGTCGGACTGGCGGCGCTTGCACATCTGATGGGCAAGGACTCATCATCCCACGCCGCCGAATCCCGCGCCGCCGAGCGAACGAGGCATGAAGCCGGTTTACCGGGATTGCCTCACCATAAACAAACCGCCAAACGTGTAGTGGTGCTTTGGCAGGGTGGTGGGCCATCGCACGTCGATCTATTCGATGAGAAACCAGTCATGGTGGAACAAGCCATGAAGGACATACCCGATTCGATACGAGGCACGACTCGCCTCTCGACAATGTCCAGCGGTTACGCGAAATGGCCATGCTTGCCCGCCATCAAGCCCTTTCAGAGCTATGGTCAATGTGAAATGCGATTGAGCAGCATGCTTCCAAACGTTGGTAGTATTGCGGACGATATAACGGTGATACGATCGATGTATACCGAAGCAGTGAACCATGCACCAGGCGTCACCTTCTTTCTAACAGGCGCCCAAGTTCCCGGTCGCCCAAGCTTAGGGGCTTGGCTATCCTACGGACTCGGAAGTGAAACAGATAATCTACCGACGTTTGTGGTGATGACATCCAGCGATAAAGCCAAAACATGTGGGCAGTTATTCTTTGACTACTACTGGGGGAGCGGCTTTTTGCCAAGTCGCTATCAGGGTGTAAGGTTTCGGAATACAGGCGATCCGGTCCCTTATCTTGCAAACCCCAACGGGGTCTCTCGCGAGTCCCGTCGCGCTATGCTCGACGATTTGGCCGCGCTCAATGCAATGCACCTCGCCGACTACGGTGATCCAGAAATCGACACTCGCATTTCGCAGTACGAAATGTCTTACCGTATGCAAACGAGCGTTCCAGAACTACTCGACTTTTCAGACGAATCCGCATCGACGATCGAGCGCTACGGCCCGGACGCGTTGAACAAGGGAACATTCGCCAACAATTGCTTGATTGCGCGTCGACTCCTCGAACGAGACGTTCGATTTATCCAATTGATGCACGCCGGTTGGGATCAACACGGCAATCTACACACTCAACTTGAAGAGCAGTGCAAAGACACCGAAGGCCCTGCAGCAGCCCTCGTCAAGGATTTGAAGGAGAGAGGCATGCTCGATGATACCTTGGTTATTTGGGCATGCGAATTTGGTCGAACACCGTTTGGTCAAGGTGACCCGAACAAGCCAACAGGCCGCGACCACTTCGGCCGCGCTTTTTCCTGGTGGATGGCTGGTGGAGGTGTCAAGGGGGGGCACGTCGTAGGCTCAACGGACGATTTCGCTTGGAACATCACCATTCACCCGTG
>VGZN01000198.1 GCA_016872635.1 Planctomycetota bacterium
GATTGGCTCGGGGCAATGTTGTACCTCGGCCCAAAAAGTTCGGGTTGCGTTGCTTGAAGCTCCGCAACAGCACGTTCCCAGTGCTTCGAATGCTCTGGAAGCAGACTCCTCAACCAGTGGAGAACCGGAGTCTTGAGCGTAAATCGGCCACACATCGCGAGGCGAAGTCCACGAACGGGACTACTCCGGGTTTACCTCGATCATCGGCTCGTAGGAGCCGTCTTTGGCTTGGAATCTCGCCGCATAAAACTCGGTGTTCAGATGCAATCCCATCAAAGTGCGGCGAATGCACGGGGTCAACGAGCGATAGATCACCCATTGGTCCTTGCCAATTTGCACTCGGAATCCTTGAGCTGCATCTGCACCGACGATTTTCAGGTCTTGGGCCAAGGTTAATTGACGCCACGTGTAAACCGGTGTTTTAGGGGCACCCTTGAGAGCCACCACCAGCGGTGCATAAAAACGATCCTTATCGGAGGGGGTTTCCAATAAAAGCTTTTGTCCCCTTGCAGACAGTCCCCCCGACTTCAAGCCGCGTTTCCACTCAGGGAGGCCAATCGGCATAACGAGCGCCGATGCGGATGGTGTATGGGAATGCGATTCTGATCCATCTGCATCCTCAGGGCCTTTGATCCGCATCAATCGGCCTTCCGTGGTTTTGGTTTCCGCTTCGAACGCGATGCGGTCATCGAGATTCCAAGAGGATCGAAGTTGCCAATGCGAACTGGCGGCAGCGGCGTATGCAATCACGGCATCGGCCATGAATACGATCCCCTCTTCCCGCATGAGCATCAATTGACGCTGTATCTTGCAGGTTCCATCCAGATCGCATTCCAATTCCAAGTAATCGACATCGTCGTCGGAGAACCAGCAGACCTCTTGCCACGCGACATCGATGTCCACAGGTTTTCCATTTCGGGTTAGTTCTACATCCCAATCGCCAGAGAAAACCCGTCGGCCTCGCTCGTCGGTGATATCCAACCAAATCACGTCGCTGGAAAAATCAGCCACGACGCGGCATCCGACATCCCGCCATGAACGCCGCATCGAAACGACGTTGCTTTTCTCCCAGTAAACACTTGGTTTTGGAAGCCTCGCATCGTTCGATTTGTCCTTGCGGATCTTGGATGGCTTGAACCCAGCAGCAGAACCTACATCATCAGGCAATGCCGAAGCCGCGGCCAAGAGAGCTTTCTTGTTCGCGCCGCACAATTCCATGACCGATGTCCATAAATCGGCGTCATGGCGTGTATTTTGGGCCTCGGTCAACATGGCTTTCCCCTCGGCGTCGGTGAGATGCAGCATCGTGGTCAGAAGCTTGGACAACGCCTTGCGCTGCGGCGGGTACCACTTGCGAGCACCAACGCTATTGGCTGCCCATCGACTTCGAACGAGACTGGCGACGACCGCGCGTAGATCTTGGGCTCCAAACGATAGAAGAGTCTCGTGGCTTTCCGCAGATTGTTCCAGGATCAAAGCGATTCGGTTTAGGGTCTCGCTGACGATACGGTCTTTACCTCCAAGGTGCGAGAGTTGCTTGGCCAGTGCAAGAGGAACCTCGCAAGCCCAAATCACCCACGGAAATAGTCCATCTTCGTTTCCATTGGCCCAAGCCCGATCGACTTGAGTCAATGTCGATTGAAGGACTTCCAACCAAAGCGCTGGTGGAATGTCGCGACCCACATCAGGCAATGCGTGGAGCCAACCGGCGCACGTCAATGCTACGTAAGGATCGTAACTGGATTTGGGGAGTTGCTGCGTGATCCATTTACCAATCTTTGTAGCGTGTGCGACTTGCTGCGATCGAATCTCGGCACTCACAGCCGGCGATTTTTTCTTGCGACGCAAACTGCTTGGGCTGGTGGAGTTGCTGAAAGGCTGGGTGCCAAAAGCCTCGACCAAATCGTTCAGAAACTCGCGATGGCTCGGCTTGGCCACCTCCCAGTCGCCGGTGCCCCAGAGCATGGCGTTTAGATAGCGATCGATCGGCAGATCGCTCGATTTCTCCTTGCTGGCTGTATTTCCCACCGGAAGGGAAGACTGCAGTAGCGTTACGTTCTCTTCGCAGAGTCGCTCCAACCATTGCATGGCGGTTTGGTTTTCCGCCTCGGCACTCTCAGCCGATTTTTGTCGGCGCGCTCGATGTTTGGGCTTTACCCAGTCCATAGGTCTCTCGTCCACGTGATGGAAAAGTGTTAGGATACCCAGTGCTGCTAGCTCACCTGCATTTGTACAGCACACCATTTGTGTAGCAAACCATTTTTCTAGCATGCGTTCGGCACAGCATACGCGTTTTGAAACGCAGATGCTCGTGCCCCGCCTTGATCGGACAGAGCGATTTCTGCAATCGTGTTCATCCGAAAGGCAACGCCAATTGTTGTTGCTGGTTCTCAAGATGCAAGGATGTTCTCGGCGAAACTTAAAAACTGTTTTTGGGACTTGATTTATGCCGAATTTTCAATTGACCTCGGACACGATCCGAATCTTGCCCATCATGGCCGCTGTGTGGGTACTCGCTGCTCTATCAAGTTTCTCAGCAATCTTTGCACAAGACGACGAGTTGTCTGAGAAGCCGGACATCAAGACGATTGTGGAAAAGGCGTTACTTGATCCTCCTGATTGCAAGAAAATGCTTGCGGATGGTCGAGTATGGATCCATCGCGACGAACAAGCTGTTCTCGTGGATGGATACGTTTGTCAACGCAACGCGCCGCTCGAAATGTTTGCGTGTCCGACCGGTACCAAAGAGCATGAATCCATCGTCGCTGTTTTTGCAAGATCCCGGTTCGTCCATGCCGCACTACTCGCCGTTGGTGGGGTACCTGGAAAACCTGTTGCTTTCGAACCAAAATTTACCCCCGCTTCTGGAACAACCGTTCGAATCTATGTTTTATGGCACGACGAAGATGGCAACACCCAAGGCACCTTGGCACAAAACTGGGTGCGTCAGACGGGTAAGAACAAAGCGATGGAGTGGGATTGGGTTTTTGCGGGGAGCAAGATCTACAAAGATCCGGATACCGGAAAAGAAAACTATCTGGGGGATGGCGGAGAGCTCGTTTGTGTCGCTAACTTCATGACGTCAACCCTCGATGTCGCAGTCAAGAGCGATGCGGCGAACTCAGGACTGGTTTTCGACGCATTCACCGAACGTATCCCCAAACGAGAGACTCCCGTACGGTTGGCATTCGTATTAAGCGATGAATCGCCGTATGCTGGCGCGGAAAGCGAAGCAACCGGCGTAAGTGAAACCGAAGAATCAAAAGTAGATTCGGAGAAACGCAAACCGGGAAAAAGTAACTCAGATAAGAGCGATAGCAATGAACCCGACGCGCGTGGTCCCAAGCACCTTGGCGATCCCGTACCTGAAAGAATCTTGAAGTTCTTGCCGGGACGCAAGCCATAACGGTGCGACACCGCGGAACCTCGCCTCCATCAGTCGATGGAACCTTGAGGTTGCTCCGTTTCGGAGTTGATCCCATTCGCGCAGCGCATGCGGATCGATCGGTATCATTGCGAAGATCGTTTTCGCGTTTTGACTTTCATCTCACAATACTCGGCCTCTAGACGTTCAAACTATCGTGACATCCGATTCCCACGTGCCATCGTCGCTTTCCAACCAATCGCCCCAACCTGCTCATGCATCGTTGATCCCTTTCGGGCAGCGTTTGGCCGATGCAGTCCTCGCGAAAAAAAATCCTGTGTGCGTAGGGTTGGATCCGCGAACCAGTTCGCTTCCGGAGTCGATACGACCCGGCGCTAAGGCTTCGTTCAAAGAACAAGCGGACGCGTTTCGTGTGTTCTGTTTCGAGATCATCGATACGGTTCATGAATTGGTTCCAATCGTCAAACCTCAGGCTGCGTTTTTTGAAGAACTAGGTCCGTATGGTATGGACGCGTTGGCTCAAGTCGTCCGGTACGCCACCCAACGCGGGGTGCTCGTGGTGATGGATGCGAAACGAGGGGACATCGGTACGACAGCAACCGCTTACGCAAACGCATATCTCGGTTCTGGCCCCGAGGGTAGCCTCGCATATAGCCCTTGGGGGGCTGATGCATTGACCGTGAATCCCTTTTTAGGGATCGATACACTCGAGCCGTTTACACAGCGTTGTCATGCGAGCGGTTCAGGTCTGTTCGTACTGGTGAAGACTTCGAATCCCGGTAGTGGTTTTTTGCAAGACGTCATCGATGGCACACAGCAAACCTCGGCCGGCGTTTCGTTGTCGGAGAAGCTTGCTTCGCAAGTAGAAACACTTACCGCCAGTTCACGCGGTACTGATGGTTACGGCTCGATTGGTGCCGTTGTCGGTGCGACTTATCCGCATCAACTCGCCGCCATGCGAGAACGGATGCCTAGCGCTTGGATTCTAGTACCAGGATATGGAGCCCAAGGTGGCTCGGCATCCGACGTCAAGCATGGGATGGATGCTCGGGGACTCGGTGCGATCATCAATAGTTCTCGCGGAATCATTTTCGCACAAGACAATCCGAAATACCGCGGTACCGAGTGGACGGATTCAGTGAGGAACGCAACCCTCGATATGATCGACGCCCTGACCAAGTAGCTGATTTCTTCGTACTTAATGGCGAAGAGAGTGGAGATCATCCCCTTTGTTCTGCTTTGTCGTAACAAAGCTCTTTCTTTCGGAGGGCCACGAGTGGGGGGGAGCAAGACTGCGATGAATCTCTTGCATTACAAGCAGCATCGTTCGGAACGGACGTAAGTCGACATGCGACTCGGACAGAGGCTTATTCGGACTTGAGAATCTGCGAGCAACGCAGCAAGGCCGAAAAGGTAGATTTGGCTTCGCGGACCGATATCTTTGATTTGCCTTGTCGGCGTTCGGTGTAGATGATCGGCAACTCGATGATCTTGGCGCCGGACCAGATCAGGTGCGCGAGGATTTCTTCGAGGTATCCGTACCCTGTTTCTTTGACTTCCTCGAGTCGGATCGTACGCAAACTATCGAGGCGGTACATCCGATACGCGCTGCTGCAATCTCGAATGGGCCAGCCAACAATCCAACGAGCTAGAATGTTGGCGCAACGGCTAACACCGATCCGTCGCCACGAACATCCAACCATTCCGCCACCTGGAACATAACGGGAGCCGATCGCGATATCGCAGTTTTCTCGTTCGCGAAGCATGCTCTGGATTGCACGTGGGTCATGGCTGAGGTCGCCATCAAGGTTGATGAGCCATTGGTATCCATGCTTCAACCCAAAATTCATGCCTTCCCTGATTGCAGTTCCCAAGCCTTGTTTGCCGGGCCTGGCGATCAAGTGGATCCGTGGGTCGATACGTGATTGCTGTTCAACCCATGGTCCAGTTTGATCGGGCGAATTATCATCGACTATTAGGATATGTGCCGTTGGGACAACGGATTGAATCTGCTCGATTAGCAGCGGCAAGTTCTCGCGTTCATTATAGGTGCACACGAGGACCAGGAGGTCGAGTCGTACCTGCGTGTGGTCCATGGGGTCGCTCTCCACGGTCCCGGTACGGATCTCTGACCGATCCATCGATGGGTTCGTGTTGGAATGGCTTGGCTTGGGCGAAGACAAATCATTCCTCGCCGTCGGCTGAATCTTCTTCTTCAGCGTCGTCGTTCGCGGAGGTATCGGCGTCTGGCTCGTTGGTCATCGCAGGTGGTGCTGACGATGCGGCAGCGATTCGCGCAGCTTCCGCGGCCGCTTCTGCGGCTGCAGCTTCTTCGATATCCTCGCCGAGCACTCGCACGATTGCGGCCAGCGTGTCGGCTTCGTCGAGGCTCATGATTCGGACACCTTGGGTGTTTCGTCCGATCACGCTGATATCAGCAGCGGCGATCCGTTGGATCTTTCCGCGAGAGGTCATCATGATTAGTTCATCGCCGTCGACGACCGGAACGATTCCAACGACAGGGCCGTTCCGTTTGGTGGTTTTGATGTCGATAACACCTTTGCCGCCTCGGCGTTGAGTGCGGTAACGCATGGACGAGCTGACATCATCGGTGTCTTCGGGTTCCTCGACGACTTCTTCTTCGGCGGGAGCGTTCTCATCGAGATTTTCATCATCGGTGGGAATCGCATCTTCTCTCGCGGCGAGTTCATCGCCGGGGCCGAACGGAGTTCGCTTACCGTATCCGTTTTGGCAGATGGTGAGCAAGGTTGCCGCCGGGTCTGCTACGACCATACCGACGAGCCAATCCCCTTTCTTGAGCGAGATTCCTTTGACCCCAGAAGTGTTACGACCCATCGAACGGACATTGTGTTCCGCGAAGCGGATAGCCATTCCGTTGGCGGTTGAGAGGACGATTTGATCGTTGGGTTTTGTGATAACGACATCGACCAACTCGTCGTCCTCCCGAAGCTTGATCGCGATGATGCCACCTTTTTTGGGTCGACTGTAAGCTTCGAGTTCGGTCTTTTTGATGATCCCCTTCTTCGTTGCCATGGTGAGAAAGTGTCCTGGCAGATTGAAGTCGCGAACGGGGACGCAATCGAGGATCTTTTCCTCGGGGGTCAAATTCAACAAATTGACGATAGCTCTACCCCGGCTTTCACGGCTCATTTGGGGAATTTCCCAAACCTTCTGCCAGTAGACTTTGCCTTGATTGGTAAAGAATAACAGGTAAGCGTGCGTGCTCGCAACGAACAGATGCTCCACGGGATCTGCTTCTTCGCTCTTCAAGCCGGTGATCCCTTTACCACCGCGCCGTTGTGCTTTGTAGATCGAAGCGGGGAGCCGTTTGATGTAGCCTTGGTGCGAGATCGTGACTACCATGGTTTCCTCAGTGATGAGGTCTTCCATGTTGTAGTTGCCGAGCTCTTCGCCGGAGATTTCGGTGACACGGTCGTTGCCGTATTTGCGAGCGATCTCGATGAGGTCGTCGCGGATGATGGCATAGATGTTTGCGGGATCGCTGAGGATGGTTTGGTATTGCTCGATTTCGGTCAATATCTCGGCGTGTTCTTGGCTTAGTTTCTCTTGCTCCAGACCTGCCAACTGCCCCAACGTCATCCTCAGGATTGAGTCCGTTTGGACGGAGGTAAGTCGATAGATGTCAGAGACGCCGCGTTCGAGTTGGAAATCGGCGAACCCACGGGCACCGAGAGCGCGTTCCATCATCGAAGCAGGGCATTCGACCCCCATCAACTTCTCTTTGGCCTCGGCTTGGGTTCGGCTGGATCGAATGGTCGCGATGATATGGTCGATATCCGCGAGTGCCAGCAAGAGTCCTTCGACGACGTGCTTCCTCTTTCGTGCGGAGGAGAGCAGGAACTGGGTCCGGCGACGGATGACGGTGAAACGGTGCCGAATAAACTCCTGGAGGAGTTCTTTGATGTTAAGTTCACGTGGTTTGCCGTCGACGAGAGCCAACAGAATGATCGAGAACGATTCTTGGAGTGGCGAAAATTGGAAAAGCTGGTTGAGAACAACATTGGGATCTGAGTTCTGTTTGATCTCGATCACCAGACGGACCGGTTCCTTCAAATCGCTTTCGTCCCGGATACCGGAAATACCTTTGATTTTTTCGCTTCGGACGAGGTCGGCGATCTTTTCAACCACGCGATCGCGGGCTTGTTGGAACGGAATGTCGCGCACAACCAACCGAGACTTGCGGCCGTCCTCTTCGATATCAACATGGGAACGAACGGCGATCGTCGACCTTCCTGTCGTGTAAGCTTGTCGAATGCCGTACCTTCCACAGATGATGCCGCCCGTCGGAAAGTCGGGACCGGGAATGATATCGCACAACTCAGGGATCGAGACTTCGGGATCGTCGATCACTTTAATCAACGCATTGCAGACTTCTCGCAAGTTGTGAGGTGGGATGCTGGTCGCCATCCCGACCGCGATCCCTTGGGCTCCGTTGACGAGCAAATTAGGGAATTTTGACGGAAGGACGACAGGTTCGTTCCGCCGTTCGTCGTAGGTAGGGATGAAATCGACGGTATCGAGTTTGAGATCCTCGAGCATCATCGCGGCAGGCGCGGCCAATCGAGCTTCTGTGTAGCGCATCGCAGCTGCAGGAAGACCAGCGATCGAACCAAAATTCCCTTGCTTGTCGATCAGCACATGCCGCATATTCCATTCTTGGGCCATGCGAACCAAGGTTGGGTAGACGATCGATTCTCCGTGCGGGTGATAGTTACCGGACGTGTCGCCTGCGATCTTTGCGCACTTGACCCTCGCAGCTCCAGGCGTCAGGTTCAAATCGTTCATCGCGACCAAGATTCGCCGCTGGCTAGGTTTGAGACCGTCCCGCACGTCTGGGAGCGCCCGCGAAACAATAACGCTCATCGCGTAGCTAAGGTAGCTGTCACGAAGCTCGTCCTCGATCGGCTCCTGGATCATCCGCTCACCAGAACCACCTCCATCCTCCGATGGGGGGATACTGGCTGGATCATTCGGGTCAAAATCATCGGGTGGGACGTTCGACACGGATAAGTTCGTTTCTAATCGAGGGAGGTAACGGTGGCCAAAAATCGGTGCCTGACTCGTTCCAAGCTCCTGCGTAGAGCTTGGCGAATCGACCGATTAATAACCATGATTCGTGAAGGCGAAAAGTATATCAAAATCCCACGTTTTCACAATCGCCCACCCCGGTCTTGACGTTCTATGAGAAAAGCCTCGAGGCGGCCCTTTTTTGTAGATTTTTGGGGGCCGCGAGGGTGCTGGCAAACGTCCGTTATAGGACTTCTTGTAGACTTCTAGCGGACTTGATTCGATCGCCAAGCCTTGCTGAATTGCGGGTGTTTGTCGGAGGCTGTGGGGCAATGGCGAATTACGCGAGAACTGGTACTGTGTTCGAGAACTGGTACTGTGTTCGAGAACTGGTACTGTGTTCGAGAACTGGTACTGTGTTCGAGAA
>VGZN01000199.1 GCA_016872635.1 Planctomycetota bacterium
TCTCGAAAATAGGGTCAGGGGTTACCCTTTTTTGCATCGCGAACTAGAAGTCGCATGCGATCCGCATACCCCATTCATGGATCCAACCATTGCCATTCGGAAACTGAGCGGTAGCAGCGACATCGCGGTACGCATTCATGCAATTGAATTGGCATTTCATGTTCGGATTGAGGAACCAATTCAACCCATAGGTTTGGTTGTGCAGAACACCGCCTTTGAACCCGCTGTCATTCAAGTCAAGGTAGTTGTACCTAGCACCGATTTGCCACGCACCACTGCGTAGGAATCCCCAACTGTACTTTTTGGGACTCGCCATGTTGCACTTGGGTGTCATCCATCCACCAGCAACGACCAAGGAAAACGCTTGAAATGTTCGACGCATAGCTTTATCTCGAATGCTTGCAAACGGTTCATCAATCCTTCACAAGTTCCACATATGCCGGTTGCATCGGTTGTAGCGACCATGGAGATTGCGTCAAGAAACTGTTAACTACTGGGAATAGTGAGCATTTGTTCGGTCCCCAACCCATAAGGTGGCACTTCAATCCTCGTTTCACACTCTGCGATTCCGCCTGAACTGGGCTGGGAAATCGCCGCTTCCTCGGTAAACCCATGCTACGCTTTGAATTCGGCGGGACCGCACTTGTAGAGATTTCGCTAATGCTGTAATGTGATTTATATCCTCCTTCAATCATTTTTAACGCGAAAAAAAGCCCACTTGATCCTAGGGACGGGCAAAACATGGGAATTCATCCTGGGTAGCGAACGCTCGGAGTGGCCCGGGTTGGAAGGTGGCGAAACGCGGTGGGTTGGAAGCGGATGATGTGTTGAGTTGGCCTGCGGCGGAGGCTGCAGCGCTCTGGAGCATCGAGCGGCTAAGCCCCGACGTTGCTCCCTACCCGTTCAAGGAGCCCGGTGCCTGGTACCTCACGCTTTCAGTACCTCACGTTCTTAGGGAACCAACTATGAGCCAACATCGCTCGCGCGCTACCTACAACAAACTCGAGTTGCTCAAGCTCATGTACTTGAGCCGCGAAGGAGACCGTCGCGAAGGGGTTTTGCTTCGCCAAGGCAAAGGCTGGTTCCAAGTTGCCGGCATGGGGCATGAGTCATTGGCAATCATCGCGATGTTGCTCAAGGAGCAGGACTACTTGTTCCCGTACTATCGGGACCGAGCCATGATGCTTGCTAAAGGGATGAACAATTACGATTTGGCCAAGGCTTACTTTGCCAAGCGGGACACGAGCAGTGGTGGTCGACAGATGCCAGGTCATCCCAGCTCGCGCGTGAAAAACATCTGGAGTGTACCAACCCCGACCGCGAGCAACTTGCTCCCTGCGTGCGGAGCCGCATGGGCGATGATCTTGGAAGGGAAATCCAATGTCGCCGTGGCAACGACCGGCGATGCGGCAAGCCGCCAAGGAGAGTTCTACGAAGCGGTATCGTTCGCGACCGAACGCAAACTGCCGGTGGTCTTTGTCGTCGAAGACAACCGCTATGGGATCAGTACCAACACCGACAAGTTCAACCCGTTCAAGCTCGGAATCTTCAGCGACAGCATCGGTGTCGTTCATGTCAACGGCCGGCATCCCGACAACGTTTACGAAGCTGCATCGACGGCTATCGATCGCGCACGGTCGGGCGGTGGCCCGTCGGTGTTGGTCTGTGAAGTCGATCGGCTTTGCAGTCATACTAGCAGCGATGATCATCGCGTCTATCGCCCACCCGCCGAGATCTCGGAGATGATGGAACGCGATCCGATCAACACGGTGGTTGAAGAGTTGATCGAAGCGGGAGAACTCACCTGGGATAGTTGGGAGGAGATCCGTCATCAAATCGATCAACAGGTCGACGCTGATTACCAACGGGCTGAAACGCTCGCCGACCCGAAGGCCACTGAAGTGCTCGACGAGCTTTTTGGCAAACTACCGAATGCCACCCATCCACCGCTTGAAGGTGGTCGCAAGTGGCGGATGGTCGACGCGGTCAATCAAGTCTTTCGAACTGGGCTCCAAGAGAATCCCAAATTCGTTTTCTTCGGCGAGGACATCGAAGATCCGAAAGGAGGCGTGTTCCGATTAACTGCGGGATTGTCCTCCGAGTTTCATGATCGCGTCTTCAATGCCCCCCTTGCCGAGGCCACGATCGCAGGGGTTGCGATCGGTATGGCCTGCTATGGAATGCGGCCGGTCTTCGAGCTCCAATTCGTCGACTTTGTCGGTCCCGCGTGGTCCCAGATCTCGCAGAACATGGCCACGATCCGTTGGCGAACGTTTGGGGACTGGAATTGTCCGGCCGTCATCTATTCCCCGTACGGAGCCTATTTGCCAGGGGGATCGATTTGGCATAGCCAAGCGAACGAAAGCAGTTTTGCGCATGTCCCCGGCTTGCGTGTGGTCGTTCCGAGCACCCCCGAGGATGCTGCTGGTCTAATGTGGACCGCGATGCACGCCGAGGACCCGACGGTGTACTTGATACCCAAGCACCTATTCCGCCAGCAGATGGAGGTTTCTCAAAACCTCGATCCAGTTCCGTTCGGATCGGCAAGGATCCGTCGCGCTGGTCGCGATGTGACCCTAGTCACATGGGGCAATTGCATGGAACCCGCTTTGCAAGCCGCCCTCGAGGTCGAGCATGACGTCTCGGTGGAAGTTATCGATCTTCGTTCGATCGTTCCTTGGGACGAAGCCACGATCGCAAGATCCCTTGCTAAGACAGGACGACTGGTGGTCGTTCAAGAGGATGCGGAATCGTGCAGTGTGGGCCAGATGGTCATCTCCCACATGACCAGCACGCCGGAGACATTCTGCCACTTTATCAGCCCACCGCAACTGGTTTCACGCCCCGATGTCCATATCGGATACAACCCGATCTACGAGTATGCAGCATTGCCGGACGTTTCGCGCGTCGTCGCTGCGATCCGACTAACGATGGAAGAGTAACAACCATGCCTAGCGTCTCTGTTCGCATTCCGCAAATGGGTGAAGGATTGCAAGAAGCCTTGCTGGTAGAGTTCATCAAGCAACCGGGCGATTTCGTCAAACGGGACGAAGCGATCTACGTCATGGAGACCGATAAAGCCACGACCGATGTGGAGTCACCGTACACAGGCCGTTTGATTGAATGGAAAGTCAAACCGGGTATAGTGCTACCGATCGGTACCGAAGTAGCCATCATGGACGTCGACGCACCGATGCAGAACGCATCGGCGGGCCATGCCTCTCCATCGCGTTCGACCAGTTGCGCCGATTCCGAGGATGCCGCAAGTGGCCATGAGGGTGACGCGACGCATACGGTGGGGGAGGAGACATCGCATTCGGCCGACCAAGACGACGACTCCGGATCGAGCGTCCATATCCCTCCGCGGACGAAGAAATACCTCAAGGACAAGGGCCTACTCCACCTCGCCCACACGATCCCACACCGCGGGAGTAAACTCACCCCTGACGATGTGGACGCCTACCTAGCCTCGATGGCGTCCGATCTTTCGGTAGGGAGTGCATCGGGTACGAATGAGGGGAGTTCGGGTACATCGGGAACGTCTGCGGATACGGAGTTTGATGAATCTCCTGTTTCTAAACAGCAGATCACATTGAACTACCGATTGGTACGAAGCGTTCAAACGACCGTCCCGGTCACGGTCATGACAGAGGTCGATTGGACAGCGTTGAATCATGCTCGCCAATTGGTGAAGGAAATGGGGGGGAAAGAAACGAGTTTTTCGATGATGCTGTGGTGCGTGGCGCAATCGCTCCAGCGGCATTCGCAATTCCGGACTAGCCTCAGTGCCGATGGGACGGTGTTCCGAACGTATCGGCATGTCAATTTTGGGGTCGCGGTCGCGCTCCCTGGGGATGCCCTCGTGACGGCGGTGATCCGAGCAGCAGATAAATTGACCCGCCCTTCATTTTTTGCGGAGCTCAACGCCAAAATCGAATTGGCTCGACAGGGGGTCGATCAAGCAGACCCATCGATCACCATCAGTGTTTCCAACATTGGATCGGCCAGCATGCGATTCGGCATCCCAGCGATCGTCGCACCGGCGGCTTCGACGATCGCCCTTGGCGAAGTATTTGATGCGCCGATACCAACATCGACCGGATTCACGTTTCAGAAGCGGGCGCAGCTAACGCTCGCATTCGATCACAGGATCATCAACGGTGCGGGTGCTGCAGCGTTCATGAACGACCTGAAGAATGAAATCCAATCGTTCCGCTGGTAAGATCGGACTTTGGAACATCGCCTCTAACAGATGGGTTTTGTAAGCGACTTTGGCGCTGGCCGTCGGTGTCGCTCGTTGCATTTGAACCCGCCACAACGATCTCTATGATCGATACTAGCTACAAACCACCGGCTAACGCCTTGCTGCTTACAACGGCCAGAAAGACACTTGTGCTTGATGGGTTTTGTGAGCGACTTTGGCGCTAGCCGTCGATGTCGCTCGTTGCGATTGAACCCGCCACAACGATCTCTATGGTCGATACTAGCTACAAACCACCGGCTAGCGCCTTGCTGCTTACAACGGCCAGAAAGACACTTGTGCTTGATGGGTTTTGTAAGCGACTTTGGCGCTGGCCGTCGGTGTCGCTCGTTGCGATTGAACCCGCCACAACGATCTCTATGGTCGATACTAGCTACAAACCACCGGCTAACGCCTTGCTGCTTACAACGGCCAGAAAGACACTTGTGCTTGATGGGTTTTGTGAGCGACTTTGGCGCTAGCCGTCGATGTCGCTCTTTGCGATTGAACCGGCCACAACGATCTCTATGATCGATACTAGCTACAAACCACCGGCTAGCGCCTTGCTGCTTACAACAGCCGGTGCAGCGCTAGTGATTAGTGGGGACTTGTTGTCCGCGCCTTTCGTTTCCAGATAAAACCATCCAGCACGTAATGGGTGATCTGCGGAACCGCGAGCAGTGGTACCAGGACCGCTTGGATCGACGACCAATCCTGCGGAGTTCCGAACAACCAACTTCGATCGTGCCAAACCCCGACATCCCACAAAAACTCTTCTAAGTACGCCAGGCCCCATAAAATTGCCAAGTAGCGTATCCAACGGCCTCCAAGAAGTGTAGTTCCATCGGAATACTCTTTTTTCTGAACGGTATAGCCCCAATAGACAAGCACCAAATAGGGTACGCCGTGGGTGATTACATTCGTCACGGTAAATGCATAATCGGAGTCAAACGTGATTATCCCGATGTACCAGCACAACACCGTCGATAGGAACATAATCTCTTTGCCGGGATTAATCCTGCGATCGCGCCACGCACGGACCGCAACACGGATCAGATACACGCTCATGGCAATCCAATAGATCAACCCTGCTACCAACGACAGCCAGCGCGGTAGGGCGATGAAATCACCTTGGGTGAACCAAAAGAACTTGCGTGGTAAATGGGTGTGCCAATAGATCAATGGATACAGGGTCGCCATGTAGATAGCTACTGTATCGATCCACCAACCGAACCTCTCTGTGTCCCCTTCTTTGGCTCGGTAGAGCGCCATCCAGCCATACTGTTGCCTCACGAAATGGAACACGGCGAGGTATGCGAGCGCTCGCCAAAAGACCATTGCCCCGTATTGGTACAAGATCCAAGCAATTGCAAATCCCACCAACGGTGTTAATCCATAAAGCCAAGGATGACGCTGCAATTCCTGAGGCACAAAGTAAACCTTGAAGCCTGTGGCGTAGACATGGGCCACATCGATCATCAAGATCGTTGCAACCCACAACCAATCCGGTGTCCCATCGCCCAATAGGCCCAACGGCTCCCCCAATGCCAAAAGTCCAAAGGCGAGTACCGTGCTTCCAAGGAATGCGAACAGATCCAAAGGCGCATTGAAGAGCCATGGGTACTGCGTGCCGCTAGGAGAGACGGTCTCTCGAACCGTGCTTGACTGGCTGGGCTGTACGGACGTATGCACTGATGCGCCCGTGGTATCGGTCGCCATGCTAAACCCGTTCCTGAAGGATCGTTAAAACCTCGTCGGCTGCGCGAACGCCGTGAAAGAACGCCTCCTCCATCAGCGCCACACCGCTCAGATCGGTATTCGCAAAATGGATATTGCGATCGGGTTTCGCTGCCATCTGTCGGGCTTCGCTCCAAACGAAACCGGTATATGGTTGGACCATGGCGTGTCCCCATCGCATGACATCGATCCTAGTGATCAATGATCGAATCTCTGGGTGAGCAATTTCCAAATCTGCGATTACCATCGCTGCCCAATCCGACCATGGCACGTTCAGCAATTGCTCACGTGTGTAATGGGGTTTGGCGTCGGCGAACGGATAGTACCACGTCCAAACCGTAGGACCATGGTCGATTCCCGCTTGATGTGTTGAAACGACGTAACCGAGGGATTTGCTCTCATAGAACACATTGTCCCAACTCATCGGGAAGCCGCTCTCCTTGGGTCGGCCTCGCAAGTGGACGTTGGCTACCAGCCACCATCCGTATCGAAATGGTTGGGTGTTTGCCGCTTGCCCATCGCGGAATCGATCGATGACATGCTTTGCCACGAATTGTGGGGCTGCAAAGATCACGCGTTTGGCTCGGTACCCGAGCCAACGATCACGCTCCTTATCAAAAACGACCAGCTCACAGTTCGCATCAGGCCCTGAATTACCCGACGGCTTGAGTTTTGCGACCATCTTACTCGGCTGAATATGGGGTTCGAGTTTTCCCCGCAAATATTGAACGACTTGTCCGTTCCCTGCGGGCCATGTGATGACGTCTTGGGATTCCTGCGAATCACGTCGCAGCCGCCCCGCGTAATACAAGATCCCTGCCCATGCGCTGGTTTGATCGATCGAGAGTCCATAATCATCGCGGCAAGCGTAATCGACGTACCATTTCAATCGAGCAGAATCCCAGCCTTGTTCGTTCATCCAATCGAGCATGGAAATCCGATCGAGCGCGCGTATGTCCGGATCATCGGAACTGTGCGCGATGGGAAGAGCGAATAGCCGTTTGCCATTTGGATCCCTTTTCGTGGACCACTCTTGCATCTTCGCGTGAAAATCGGCGACTTGATCCAAATCATCTTGCGAGGCGCCGGGGACAGGGAACAGCCCTTCGTGCCATGTGCCATCCGCGAAAACGCGCTCTTCCGGTTCTCGGCATAGAAGATCTTCGGCAACGATCGGCACACCATCGGGGTTGACTTCTTGAACCACCCCCATCTCCTGCAGGAACTCGATCAAATCGACGTTCTCCGGCATCGGGGTCGTTATGTAGTGCGCACCCCACGGGTAACGGAAATGATCGCGCTCGCCGCAGCGCGAGGTACCGCCGACGTCATCCTCCAATTCGAGCAGTTCAAACTCGTCGAAACCGGATCGGCGCAAGTGCCAACCAGCCGCCAGGCCTGCGATCCCTCCACCGATGATTACCACCGGAATCTCTTTCCATTGCTCGATCGTACCAATGGTCATCGACGGGTCCCGCAGTCGATGTCCGGTTGCGAAATCGGGACTGAGCAAATCCCCGTCGATGCGCCATTCCTCGGGAGCTGAACAACCCGACATCGTAGCCGCAGAAAGCCCCAGGAGGGAACCGATCAAGTCGCGGCGATTAATCGTAGCCATGCCACTCCTCATCGTAGTATCGCACCAAGGCTTGATTGTCCAACCGATTGATCTCGGGCGAGAGGCTGGGGATGTCTTGTGGAAAGTCAAAGAGGTCCTGCAAATTGCTGGTGTTCAAGAAGCGAAAGGCCGCTTGATCGAGTGGCAATAGAAATGCATCCACATCGATTTCACTCATGCTCGCTAGCGCATATCCCCAGATCCCAAACGACGGGACCGTCGCTTGGAACGGACGCACACGGTACCCGGCAGCTTCGAGGGTTCGGATGACGCACCAGTACGATTTCGGAGCGACCAGGGGTGAGGTGCATTGGATGCTAACCAATGAGTCCGGATGCAGTTTTGACTTGAGCTTGCGGAAGAAATGGCTCGTGTAGAGTTTGCCGATCGAGAAATTTCCTGGGTCCGGAAAATCGATGATCACTGCATCGAACGGCTCTACCGTCTCGTTGACCCACACGAAGGCGTCTTGGTTCACTACACGGACCCGAGGGTCGAGGAGCGACGATTTGTTCAATGCCACCAATGGCGGAAACGATTTCGAAAGCTGTGTCATAACGGGGTCCAGATCGACGAGCAGCACCTCGCGAATCCCAGGGTACTTGAGTATTTCTCGAACCGCCAAGCCATCGCCACCTCCCATGACCAAGACACGCTGCGGCCGTCGCGAACCGAGCATGGCGGGGTGTACGAGAGCTTCATGGTATCGGTACTCATCCACCGAATTGAATTGGAGATGGCCGTTCAGGAAGAGTTGGAAACCACCACGTTTGTTGGTGATAGCGATACGCTGATAGGGGGATTGCGCGGTGTGGATGACATGACCGCCGAGGGTGCTCTCTTCTGCAAATTGAGTCAATTGATCGGCCTTGAGCAACCCGACGGCCAAGATCGCCATCACGAAGAGCGAACGCCGTCGCAGACTGGCAACGTGCCGAGGGTTCAGTAGCGGCTTCAGTAGAAACGTACTCCACAATCCCACGCATGCATTCAATATCCCGAACACCAAGGAGGTACGAACCAGCCCGAGGTACGGGACAAAAACGAGCGGGAACAGGAGCGAAGCGATGAGGGCACCGACGTAGTCAAACGCCAGCACGCGCGAAACCAAATCGCTAAAGTCGAGATGCTCTTTGAGGATTCGCATCAGTAAGGGTAACTCGAGTCCCACGAAAACTCCGACAGCAAAGACGGTTCCCAAAAGCAACGGGCGGAACCAGTTGACCCATGGAAAAGCGACAA
>VGZN01000200.1 GCA_016872635.1 Planctomycetota bacterium
CAAGCGGAGCACGATGAGTTGGATCGAGAGATCAACGGTCTGTTAGCACGCGTTCCCAACATGACCCACCCCGACGCCCCGATCGGAGGAGATGACGCGTCGAACTTGGAGATCGCGAGGGGAAAAACACCGATTCCGCAATTTGATTTCAAGCCGAAGGACCACCTGGAGTTGGGGCAGCTCCATGACATGATCGACTTTGAGGCGGGGGCGCGCGTCGCGGGAGCCGGTTTTTATTTTCTGAAGCGAGACGCGGTGCTGCTTGAGTTGGCGCTGCAGCAATTTGCCGTATCGCATTTGATCCGCAAGGGGTTTGTGCCAATCTCAACCCCGGATGTCGCAAACACGGAAATCCTCCATGGCATCGGCTTCATTCCTCGCGGACCTGAAACGCAGATCTACAGCATTGAGAACACCGAATTGAACTTGGTGGCAACCGCGGAAATTACGCTAGGTGGAATGTATTCGAACCAAGTTCTTGAAGCGGAGCAATTGCCTCTGAAACTTGTAGGAATCAGCCACTGCTTCCGCACCGAAGCGGGTGCGGCAGGGCGCGCGTCACGGGGTCTCTACCGAGTGCATCAATTCACCAAGATTGAAATGTTTGCGTTCACTCAACCGCAGGATAGCAGTACTACTCACGAGGAGTTGCGAGAGATCGAATGCGAGTTGTTCGATTTGTTAGAAATACCTTACCGGGTTGTGGATACTGCTACCGGGGATCTCGGCGGTCCCGCATATCGCAAATACGACCTTGAAGCATGGATGCCAGGTAGGGGGACCGGAGGGGAATGGGGGGAGGTCACCAGCACGTCGAATTGTACCGACTACCAAGCGCGACGCCTCAATATTCGTTATCGAGTGAAGGGGGAGAAGGGAACGCATTTAACGCACACGCTCAATGGCACCGCCATCGCAATCAGTCGGGCGATCATTGCTGTTATGGAAAACCATCAGCAGTCCGACGATTCGATCCGTGTCCCTGCGGTCTTAGTTCCCTGGGTCGGCAAAGAGTGGATCGGCCGCGGTTAGCGATCCAATCGCCGTTTAGTCGGGACGCTTTATGAATTGGGACAAAGTCTGCAACTCGTAGGTTTCTTTCTCGTCGCTACGGGGCAAGAAATGTCTCAGCGAATGTGGAAGCGGCCAACAGGCAGTCGCTTGAATTACCCGATCCTGAAAGTTTTTTCATCTGGGCGAATTGTTTTTAGAAACCGAACAAGAAAAAATCCGAAAATTCAAGAAAAAGGCGTCGGCTGGTGTGTCTAACCACTGAAGGATGGGGTACACTCCTCTCATTGTCAGAGCTAACGGTCGACGTTATCCTCTATCTACCTCGCGTATTGGAAAAACTGAAAAATCGGCCTCACCTGGCTTTGGTTGGATTTCGGGCGTGACCAATCGCTGTCGGGTGAGGCTTTTTCTTTTTGTTTTCTGGCGAGTTGCTTCGCCATTAGCCGGAGCGTGGGCCCACTGGCTGGGGCGATGAGAACGTGGCTTCGTCAACCGTCGTTCCCAAATTCGTAGTCGTCTCCAAATTCGTAGTTGTCATCGGCGAAGTGCTCACCTGCGGATTGCTCATCAGGTTGCTCGGGCGATGATTGGAGAGACTGGATCATGGTGATCAGCATCGCTTGGAATACCCGTTCCATCGCTGTGAAATCGCGGTCCTCGGCTTGAAACTGTACCAAGAACGTATGCTGAGCGAATTGGAAGGAGATCAATCGGACGGTGATCAGAAGATCGAGGTAATAGAAGTTTAGGTCGGTGCCCCGACTGGTATTGGACACACTGCTTATTGGTTGCGATTGGTCTAATCCGGCATGGATGAGTTCGCGTTGGGGTTCAAACGACGCCAGTTCGATCCCGTCGTAATCGGCGGCGATCGCTTTGGTTGCTTCTTCGATCGCTTCGTCCGGAGATACGTTTCTGGGGTAGCGGTACACGGACATGAACGCGCTGGTTGGGCTCTGCAGGTTAAAGCCAACGACGGTTGGTTGGTCTGCGTGCCCCGCGGCGGTTTCTTCGGAGAGTTGCCAGTTTTCAGGGTAGGTACAAGCGAGGCCAAGGCCTCGGTAAACTTTGGTCAAAGCCTGGGATCCTGCTGCAAAAGTAAGTGGGTTTTGCTAGGCGTGATTCGCCGTCAGATTTACGGGTGTATTGGAGCAAGGGGTATCGGTGTTTACGCTGCAGTGTTTACGCTGCAGCAGTTTGTGTCGCGGAAGAGCGAGCACGCTTTGGTGGTTCCCCACGCCATCGGCGGTGGACCCACCAGTACTGCTGAGGTGTTTCGCGTATAGCGCCTTCGAGGCACTGATTGTACCATTTGGTGAGGGATTGGATGGAGTCTGGGCACTGCGGGTCTTTGGGGTCCGCGATCCCGAGAGCCTTGAGTTCGAATTGCAGAGGTTTTTTCGTGCGAACATTGCTGCATACCAGCATCGGAGCGCCGCTTGAGAGGGTAAACAAGGCGAGGGCTTTGTGGCATGAAGCAGGGTGACCGAGAAAATCGACCCAGCAACCTTTGGGGCCGCCATATTGGTCGGCGAGGAGGGCAAGTCCACCTCCGTTCTCGAGCAGAGTTTCAATCGCTAGAGCGCTTCCGGTTTTCGGCAGAAGGTGTTGTCCTCCGAGGGACCGAAAGCGGTTTACGAAATCGTGGATGAAACCGTTGTCGAGCGGGCGAGCGATCGTGGTAGTGCTGATTCCAAAGAGTCCTGTGACAAACCCGGCGAGTTCGAAATTGCCAAAGTGTCCGGACACGAGAACCTTGGGGCGTTGATCCAAGGTGACCTGGAGGATCGGTTTGCGATTCGCAATCAGAAAGTACTCATGCCAGTTTTCGCGGTGGATTTTCCGGGGTGCATGGGCGATTTCACAGACCATCAACAGCAGGTGCTCCCACATTTTTTGTTGGACATCGCGCGACTCGTTCGGGGGCCATTGAGGAAAAACCAGTTGCAGGTTTTCCTCGACGAGTCGTCTGCGAATCTTCACATGGTGGGTCAAAAGGGTTGCAAGAACGCTGCAAAGTCGCTGGCAGCGTTCGATCGACATGGACTGAAGGATCGCGATAAAAAGTCGAAAAACCAGATAAACTAGTTTGTCCTTGAAGGTATAGCTCTGGTGTTCCGGGATTTCGCGATCTTCATTACCGTCCATAGTGCATTCAAGCTTCCGTGTGTTTGTTGCAAAGTGTTAACAATCGCCCTTTCCAGGGCCCTCGTTATAGCCGATCGTCGGGGGCTGAAAACAGAGCATTGTCCCAGTGACGGCTTGCCGATAGGTTCGCCGGTGTTTATCGCACAGGATCGAGCCCGTGGGCGCGGCGAAGCAAGCCAATTTGGCCAGCGTGGATCGACTCGTGAAGGGGGCAAAATAGAAGCGCTCCGAGTTTGATCGGGTAAGCTGTGAAAGGCATTTCGGTCGGTTCAGCTAAAGATTCCGGAGACATCGTTGGAGCGTACTCCATCGCGGCCGTATGGATTTTGGCCAAAAGCGATAGCATTTCGGATTTGGTTGCCTCTGCCGTTTCATCAGGCGTCGGAACACTACCTCGGGCGTACCTTTTTCGAAGCCATCCGGGCATCAACTCCAAATCCCCTTCCGCTCGTCCACGCTGTCGAAAAAGCATGAGGCCGTACTGAGCCACGGCGAGATGCCCGATTTGCCAAGCGAAATGGGTTGGGACCCCCTTCGGGGGCGTATGCCACAATTCGTCGGGGACGTTGCTGATTAGGTTTAGCGTGTAATCTCTGGAAAATATCATCTGGCCAAGCATTGCATCGCGCATGGCGAGGAGTTTTTCAGGCGAGGGGACTTCCAGCGAGGATTCCATAAAATTTTCTTTCTTGACGCGAAACGTAGCGAGCGATGCCGGGTTAAAATCCCGAAGCGTTCGACCGGAGAGATGCTGTTGGGTGTCTAATGCTGGTCCTCGCTATCGATGCCGATCCGCTGTTTACCGAACTGAGGTTTATTGCGGTGAGGTGCCGTTGCAAACGTTCTAATATATTTGGGTGTAGCATTATCGTCGCATCTATTTCAAATCTTCTCAACCGGGGCTCAGTGATATGCCAATCATGAAGATGTTAACTCGAATCGCGTTCGCTGCGTGTGTTGTAAGTACACTCGCTGTTCCTGCTGTAGCTCAAGGTCCTGGGGGCAGGGGCGGAGCCGGTGGACCTGGCGGCGGCGGCATGGGTATGGGGATGGGAATGGGAGGAATGGGGGGTGGTCCCTCTGGTCTTCTCATAATGAAAGAAGTTCGCGAAGAATTGAAGTTGGACGACGATCAAGTCAAAGAGCTTGAGGAAATGGGCAAGGCGATGATGGAGAGCATGCGGAGCATGCGTCCACAGCCTGGTCAACAGCCTGATCCTGCTGCGAGGCAAGCCAACATGGAAAAAATCCGCAAAGCGATGGCGGAATCGGAATCCAAGTTGGAAGAAATTTTGGATCCAAAGCAACTGGATCGTTTGGTCGGTTTGGTGATTCAACGAGATAACCTTCGAGCGATCAACAGCAAGTTGGTTGCTGCAAAGTTGGGGATCACCGACGAGCAAAAGGCGAAGATGGCGGACGTTGAAAAGGAAAGCCAAGAAAAGATGCGAGAGCTGTTCCAAGGCGGATTCAGCCCAGAGATGCGTGACAAGATGCGAGAAATGCGGGAAGAGAGCGACAACAAGCTCAAGGCAATCTTAACCGACAAGCAAAAGGCTGACATGGAAACCTTGAAGGGGGCTGAGTTCAAGTTCCCTGAGCCACAATGGGGCCGAGGTGGTCCTAGCGGACAGGGTGGACCTGGCGGACAAGGTGGTGGTCGAGGCAATCGACGACCCGGTGGCGACGGGGTCTAATCCCCGTAACGCTGCAGCGAGACACCTGATCTCGACTGCGATATTCGATCACTCAAAAGGCTAGCTGAGACGCTGGCCTTTTTTAATTTGATGGGGAGATCGTGGCATGGGTCATGCATTGATTGGTAATGCATTTGTTGCAGCAAGAGGTGCGAAGGTTGCTGGATACGCGTGTTGGGGTAGTGGTCTGGTACCAGCTGCGATTGGTCAAGCTGCCACTGGAAGGATCCAATGGGAATACCACTCGTCCCAGGATTGAGGGATTTGATCGGTTGATTCAAGCGTGATCAAACGTTTACGAATTTTTGGGTGTTTCTGGAACCAGGCTGTCACGAGGCCGAGCGAATCTTCGCTGCAGCAAAACTTTGTTTCGAGTTTGATATCGCTTTGCAGCCAAGCGATGATTTCGCTGCGGAGCGACCGCCACTCCTTGTCTGATTTCGGGGTGCTGATGGCGTATTCGATGCCGCCGTTTCGGATCAAGTAAAGCAAGCCATGGAGATTGTTGGTTGCTGGCGCGTTTGCCAAGGGCTCGTGCGAGGTGCTGGTTGCGGATTCGAAAGTTGGTTCAAAGTGAACCGATGGAAGACTTTTGCGTGCTGTGTTGAGCAAATGCAATCGCGAGGATAGCCATTTGATGATTTTCAAATCCGCTTGGAGTCTCGCTGCTCGTTCGAAGTGCATTCCGGACGAAGACCGCTTCATTTCGTCTTCGAGGCGCGAGATCGAATCTAGCGGATCTCCTTGAAGGAATCGTTTTGCTAACGACTCTTGCTGGATGTAAGCTGCTTTGGAGATTCCGATGCGGCAAGGAGCTAAGCAGGTTCTAAGTTCTGCTCGCAAGCATCCTGCTCGTGATTCGATTTCAAAAAGGGAGAGTTGGTCCGTCAAGTGCATAGGCGTTTTTGGGCTGCAGTCCCGCAAGAGGAAAAGTCGGTTTAAGACCTCGACTGCTCGATGTAGATTTCCAGCACCATAGAACGGGCCGTTGCAGAGAGTTGCCTCTGGATCCCATTGGCGGGTGACGTAGAGTTGCTCTGCAGGGCCTCGACCAAAACAAAGGAATGCAGATTGCTGACGTTGTGGCATACCTACCACATTGAACCTGGGTTGCCATCGGCGAATCAGGGATTGCTCGCGCAACAAGGAAGCGAACTCGCTGGGTTGTCGCTCCCACACAATCGCTCTAGCATTTTCCAGAATGCGGCCAGCCTTCTCGTCAGAATTACCAGGTAGGAAGTAGCTGAGCAATCGGCTCCTGAGAAGTTTCGATTTGCCTACATACACAAGCCTGCCAAGTGCATCGATCATGCCATAGACACCGGGGTGCTTCGGCGCGTGCGATACGACAAACTCTCGAAGCTCTCGTTTGGCCAGTGCTGGTGATTCCGAGATCGCGTCGACTCGTTGCAATGTCGGGTAGACGCTGCGCAACGACGGATGGGACACTAGAGGGTCCATCCCGAAGTCGATGAATTGGTCAATCCATTTCGCATCCATGCTTCTTCAAAGCCGTTTTGAGTGGTGTACGAAGAAAGTTGTTTCGGTCAGATCGAGTGTGCGATTCAGGCTTCCGGAGGTGTTTTCAATTGCTCGCACGGAGCGGTTTGATCAAAGCTCCAATGGAATGTAATTTCGCATTTCCCGGATCTTCGATATCGCAGAACGGGAGGGAGCTGCCTCCCGGTGTTTTCATGATACCAACTGATTGCACTTGAGGATGGTGTCAATCTGAAATCGCGATGGAAGGGTAACGGCAACAGCACAAGGATGGGCCCGCTTTCCTCTCACTTCTTTAACCATGACACCTCGTTCCTGTAGGAGGTATGCGTAGAAAAAAACGGCTTGGAGGCGGAACTATCGATCATGCGTAGTGTTAGTACCAGGGTCTCGGGGCATTTCTAATGCGTCGGGAAGCTTGGGTGCTTTGGAGGTGGATCAGGGACTTGGTAGCCTGCACTCCGCCAGCAAAATGCCGCCAGCAAAATGCCGCTAGCAAAAAACGAACCGCACGGAAGTTAGTGGCTCTCGTGCGGTTCTGACCAAACCTCCGCGCTGTAACAGGGGAATGGCTGCGCATAGTCTAGTGCGAACAGAATGCTTGGATCAAGCATGGCTAGGGTTGCGCGCCGCTCATTTTCCGAAATCCGCAAAGGAATGCTGGAATGCGAGGAATCGAGCCACTACCGGAACAATCGGGGTGGCTGACGAATGGGTCGCGTTTTGCAAAAGGTTTTGATGTTCGTTTTTGGGGGGATGGCGATCGGTTCTTCGATTGCTATTGTTCTTCCCGCATTTCTTAAATCGGATGAATCTGTAGCCCGATTGGAACAATTCAAGGCCGTAGCAGCGAGCTTTGCGGACCAAGACAAATTTCAAGTCACTCGAGCGAATCGGTTTGTGCATGCGATCACGACGCACAGTATCGACCGCCGGATCGCGATCGAAGAGAATTGGGTGCAATGGTTCCTAGGACAGTTTTATCGCCCCTTGCTTCGAAGCCAGAATCCGTTTCGTATTGTCGAGGGAGGGAATGGGGACTGCTCAGAGCGTGTTGCTGTTCTTCAGTGGATCGCTAGGCAAGCAAAGTGCCCGACCAGGATTGTTGGGCTCGGAGGGCATGTGGTGTTGGAGGTTTTCGCGAAAGGGAAATGGGTCGCGGCAGACCCTGATTACGGGATCACGTTTTCGACCGACGTGCATACATTGAGCCAAGGTGGAGCGAAGTACGTCACGTGGCAACTGCAACGGGCTCGGGTCGATGCACCAGCCATTGAGAACTACCTTTCGATCTTGCAGTCCTCCGACGACAATATTTTGATGGGATTGAACGAACCTCTTAGCCCCCGATTAAAAGTCCTCGAGGATTGGTGCGAGATTGCTCGTCTCTCGCTTCCTTGGTTTTTCTTTGGGTTGTTGCTGGTCCTCGCGTTGGCTTGGCCGAGCGAACGTCGGGTTCATTCCGTTCCAAACCCATGAGCATTTTCATCGCTTTCTAACCAATGCTCGGCTTGGATAATTCTCCGTCGGGTTTTCAGGGCGCATTTACTTCGCTGCTATTGCGGCAATGCGCCTGTGTCGCATCGTGCGATCGCTTAGGTTGGCCGCTTAGGTTGGCTGAGTAGCTACGGGAGGCTTGGGGTGGTGAGGTACTTTCGTAGCCCGATTCTAGAGATTACGATTTTCGAAGCGTGGCGTTGGTGGAGTTGCGTGCAAGCCATCGCATGGTTCCGTGGATTCCTCAGAAATTGAGCAAGAGGTCTTATGTCAATTCGATTCGGTGCGTGGTTGGATAGGCGAGCGGCTTGGGTTTCCCAAAGTGCAATGGTGGCCGGGTTGAGCGTCGGTTTGTTCGTTGCTGGATATGCAATGGGACAAGAGCGAAAAACGGCGACGAGAGTCTCTGGGGTCGAAAAAGGTAACTTCAGCAAGACGATCAAAGCGGACGAGGATTTCTTTCGCTTCGTCAACGATACCTGGCTTGAAACCACCGAGATTCCAGCCGATCAGTCGAACTACGGCTCGTTTACGGTTCTAGATATTGAGACGAAGGCTGCGATACGTGAGATCATCGAAAAGGCGGGTCAATCGGATTCGCCATCGCCGATCGCGAAGCAAGTTGGAGATTTTTATCGCTCGTATACCGATATCGAAGCTCGTAATGCCGCTGGGATTGCTCCCGTTGTACCCGCTGTGCAAGAAATCCGAGCGATATTGAACAAGTCGATGCTGTTGGCGTACGCGGGGCAGTTGTCTCGTCGTGGGGTCGCAGGTTTCTTCGGTGTTGGAATCGAACCCGACGCGCGTCGCTCCGATCAGTATGCGGTGTATGTCGCACAAGATGGCACGTCATTACCTGATCGCGATTATTACTTGTTGGACGAACCTCAATACGTGGAGATTCGCAACGCTTATGTCGCGTTCGTTGCTGAAATGCTAGGCAAGATTGG
>VGZN01000201.1 GCA_016872635.1 Planctomycetota bacterium
TTGCTCACCGAGGAAAAGCCCCTGCTGCTGCTCGATATTCGCCTCGCAAATCACCCTGAGTACTTTCAAACAGCTCGCGAGGTCGCCAAACGACTTCGTGCGCTCGGATTAGCGGTTCTCGAAGTAGACGACGAACTGGGGAATACTTCGATAAAGCCTTCGATTCGACATGCCTTGAACGCATGGCCTCTGCTCGAATGTTGGGCAGATAACTGGCAAGATAAGATTATGCCAAACTTTGCGGGTGAACACGCTTTCATCGTCTCGAGTCATGGTCCGGCCGCTCGACAATGGCATCCAGCGCTCCCACCCTCCAACGAGCCTCTGGTTCTTCCCGCGTTCCGATTGATCCATCTCCTCAACGATGAAAAAGTCTGGTGGGAGGGAGTTTTAGCCAACGGGAAGATCATATTGGATTTCGCAGGTGCTAATTACGGCGAGACTCTCGTGCAAGGCTTGAATGCTGCACTCACTCAATTCCCAGCTTCTGGATTCGACAATCCAGATCATTTCTCACCGCGAGTGGATCTCCGAGCGAGTGGTCCTGACGTGCCTGCTTTGGCCGTTTGGACACACACACCCAACAAGCTTGCGAATAGGAATTGGACTCGATCGAGCGATGCGTCGCTTCGACGCAAGCAACTAGGGATCATCGATCCGAGTGCTAAGCAATCCGTCGTCGCCTTTATCGATCTCGGCGGAATCATCAAGTACTGGAGACCCTGGTTGCGATATGGCTTGCGAGTAGTCGCTAACAACGAGGCGCAACGATTGCCTATTCCAAAATCCAATCGTGGAACTGAGCTAGAGATCTACATCGATGACGTACTTGCGTTGATTGACATTTTGGGGAATATCGGAACTCTATCTAGTGCCCGAGAGACCCGGCATGTTAAGCGAGACGGCTCCGAAAAGGACAACCTCGGCAACAACGCCGAGCCCCTCGAGTGGACCAATCGTTGGCGCGCTGTCTACCAATCTCCAACCCCAAAATAGACCAACCCCGAAAAAGATAGAGTCGTTTCTCCGCACGGTGTGGGATGATCCCAAACGAATGGATAGCATCACAACCAACCTCTGATTTGCAACGACTCAGTGATTTGCGATCTATCGGCCGCTAGGTTCCCTCGAGAATCCACGGGGCGGTCTGCTCCAGTATTCTTCGGATCGCCTCTCGTTGACTTTGAGACCATCTCACCGCGCTTCGTGAAGCAGTCTCGCCTTCGTCGATGGATTGTTGAGCATCGTCTGCGTTAAATTCCCCGAGCAGTTGCGACTGAACCAGGGTCAAGATTTCGTGAGGCAGTTCACGAAACTCCGGTGTGTAGATCATGTACGAAAGTGGGTAGCGGAACAGTCTCGTTTTCAGGTCAAGTTCGCGAAGCGATTCATTTTGTTCGGCTCGTGGTTGGAGGGAAGAAAATATTTCAGCGAAACGGCTGTTTCCAGACACCTCCGATTCGAGGAGCGGCTCGTTTCGAAAAAACAGGCCATCCGCGAGTGCATTTGCGGCGGTGTGGATACGACGTCGGGTGCTCTCAGTGCGGTATTCGGGATCACGGCCCAAAGCCTGGTTCATCGTTGCATCCAAGGTGATCGCCTGCCGCGCTTCATAATTGGCCTTGGTGATCAAGTTATGGAGTCGGACTTGATGTTCCAAGACCATCAGCGCGACAAGATCGCTCTGTGGTACCAAATGAACTCCTTGGGGGACTCGTTCAGGAAGTTTTGTCAGGTTGGCACCGGCCTCCGTATCAAGCTTCTGCGGGTCGTCTCGATCGATGGCGAATGCATTCCCCATATGTCGAAGATTTCCATGGGTTCCGGTGACGTACCACCCCCCCCAGCGTTGAGCGAAGGAACTGCGATAATCGGTGGCATAGCTGCTGGAACCTGTCCGGGGCCTACCTGATCGGTCAGGGTAGACGGAGCGGACCAAGTATCCCGGTACATTTTCAGTCCTAGACGTAGCGTGGCACGACAAACACTGGCCGCGATCGCGCACTAGCCTCGCGTTCTGGGCTGCGTTGCGTCTTTCGAACGCCGTGGCGGACAAGCGTTGGTTGGGGCCGGCGATACCGGCAACTTCCGCGGCACTTTCGCCGATCGATGGATCCACTTCACCACCGTCTAAGGTGTAGAACACCGCGCCGAGCGAAGGATCATTTGCGGCCAATTCAATGGTATCACTGCCTGGCACGTAACCGACGTAGACCGAGTCGTTGAAGTAAATCGCCCTTGGGTTGGTTGGGGAAATCTTGTGAATCTGAAAGCTGGTTTTCGAAAACACGAGAACTTGGGATTCCGGTAGGACGTTTAACTCCCGCAGTACATCCCGCAAATACCCGAAATCTTTCTCTTTGCGCAGGATAACTTGACCGCTCTCGATACGATTCTTGAGCAAGGCGACAGGATCCTTGGACTCGCTTGCGCTATAGCGTATGGGTGGCTGTTCGAAGGTATCGTCGGCGGCAACGCGTACGGAGTTCATAAAACCATCGCAGCTGCTGAGCAGCATTCCCAACCCGATCACAGTTCCTTGCAAACGCTTCATGGTTGTTGGCCTCCGTTGAATGGATGCTGGTCGCATTACCCCTCGCCGAATACCCTCGGGCATCGCGGTCCCGCGTCGTTCTTTTGCAATAAGCACTGCCGTAGAACATAGAAGCATCGAACGACGTTTCTTGTGGATCTCATCAATTGTGGACACGAATATCCACTATTGCAATGGGCAGTTTGTTGAAACCGGGTGCGTCGAATTGAATCAGGGCGTAAAACGCGGGCTCCCTTCTAAAAAACAGAGGCGTTTCCTTGGGCATTTCTTGATCCTGCGTTGCTCGTGTTCATCACCCTTTTAGGAGCGGCGTGGCGGGGGAGGAGGACGGACTCCACGGCGGTTTGGCGGCGAAGGAGGCTTGCGTGGTCGATCAGCGGTTTCAGGAATTTCTTTCAACAGCTTCTGGTACAGTCGCTCGACATGGTCCGAGTAGGCCGATTGGTCTACTAAATTGTTCGTTTCTTCGGGATCGGTTTTCAAATCGAACAACTGATTTTTGCCGACGAGAGGGTATTGGATCAATTTCCAGCGATCGTCGCGGATAGCTCTCTGCACATTTTTGTAGGCGAATATTAAGAACTCTCGATGGCTCCATTTAGGATCCCGGAAAGCGGGACTAAAATCGATGCCGCCACTGCTATCCGGACCAGTAACGCCGCAAAGCCTACCGAGTGTCGGAAAGATATCGTAGGTGTAAACGAGCGCCTCCGACTGTTTCCCTCGAGGGATCCCAGGACCACTCAAAATGAGTGGCACTCTAAGCGAATGCTCGTACAGATTCTGTTTTCCAACAAGCCCATGCCGCCCGAGTGCTACCCCGGAATCCGACGCGAAAACAACGATCGTGTTTTCTGCTGCGTTGCTTTCAGCTAACGTGTCGAGGATCCTTCCTATTTCTTGGTCCAGGAATGATACGTAGCGATAATAATCTGCAATCATGCGTTTTGTAGCATTTGGGTCACGTGGCCGAGCTAGCAACATTTCGTCGCGGATGCTCATCTCTCCATTATCCCATGGGTGCTGTGGCAGGAACGCTTTGGGCAATGGGACCGCTTCTGGATCGTAATGGACCGGAAACTCGTGTGGAAC
This sequence comes from Planctomycetota bacterium, assembly GCA_016872635.1. Classification (GTDB taxonomy): domain Bacteria; phylum Planctomycetota; class Planctomycetia; order Pirellulales; family Pirellulaceae; genus JBKCUI01. The sequence continues at coordinate 3,647 of VGZN01000201.1, forward strand.
AACATGAGGGTCATGCGGACCATCGAAGGCAACGTAGCACAAGAACGGCTGGCTGCGGGGTTGCTTCAAAAAATCGATCGCTGCGTCTGCGAATGCTGTGCAGGCGTGCGTCGCACTCACCGACGTTGGCGTCAATTTTCCGTCGACAATGTCGCTGAGCGGGGCACGCATCGGGTTTGTCATGCCTCCCGAGAAAATCTTTTTCCCTCGTTGAAATGATGCAATGAGCGATGGTTCGCCGTTATGCCATTTGCCGCTGACGAATGTTTCGTAGCTGGACTCCCCGAATTTGGCTGGCCAAGTCTGATCGTCCGTGAGTCGCTCATCGATTTGAAATAAGGGCCGCCCAGAGAGCAGCATCGCACGCGATGGAACGCAAGTGGCAGGGTTGAAGCCACCTTGCATATACGCCGTATCGAAGGAGACTCCATCGGCGACCAAACGATCCAAGTTCGGCGTTTTAAGAACCCTGTTTCCTAGTGCCGCGATCGTATCGGCTTGTTGGTCGTCCATCAACAAAATCAATACATTCGGGCGGGGATCGGCACCTTGGATAGAAACCTCAGCCACGCATCCACATAGCCACATGCCGATTGCAAGGATGACGCCTAGTAAACGAAGCAAGGCACTCGGTTGAATCGTCGAAGAAGAGAGTTGCATGGAGGTTATGGTTTGAAGAAAAGAAAATTTATATGCGATTGACGCAGGCCTAGGTCTTCACGTACCTCTTCCAATCCACCGAGATTCGGGGCGACTCGAGGTCATCTATTTTGGAGGGAGTTCCATACCGTTTAAACTGCACGAGTCGCGAGTGTTTTACGCGTCAGGCAACTCGAAGCGTTCGCGGGCAAGTAATGCTACAATCTTACTGAATGCGGTGGCCACCTTATCCCCACAATCCGATGGATCATCATAAAGGTCGATAAAATGCTCGATCCCAACCAACAATTCCGTGGAGGAGTGTTTCATCACAGTATCCCAGACGGGAGGATCGGAGCCGAGATTCGGATCACGCCAAGTGAAATTATCGCCGAACCCTCGGCGGAAGCGTTGTCCGCGATGGATCCGAGTGAAGTTGCTCGATTGCCCCGTTGGGTAATCCCGTTGTCTGAGTGCCAAGTCGACTTGGGCGGGGCGAGCGGTCGAATGGTTTTTTGCCGGAACAAAGAACGTGACTTGACCATCTTCTGCGAGGAACGCGGCTTTGCGGCGATGCTCGGGGATAGGTCCGGCGGTAGGATCTCCGAGCAACTCCATTTGGTCAGAGAGAGGCAAGCTGGCGAAAACCATCGATTCCGTTTTTGGTTAGCCGTCGGTGCGGCGGGGACCTTGTTATTTGGAGTGATCGGATACTATTCCGTACTCGCGGCTGCGAGGTTTGCGATCGCTGCGGTTCCGATCAGCATGGACGAGAAGATCGGTTCGATGGCAATGCAGACCATCGAAAAAGAGAAGAAACTTTCGGCTGATCATCCGGCGACCAAGTTCACAACGGAGATAGTGGACCGCTTAAAGCCACATGCGGCCATCCCGGAAATGAACTTCAAAGTGATCGTGATTGATAGCTCCGAGGTGAACGCGTTTGCGCTCCCTGGCGGGCAAATGGTGGTCTATACGGGCTTGCTGAAAAAAGCCGAATCGGGGGAACAAATAGCAGGTGTCTTAGCGCACGAAATGTCCCACGCAACATTGCGGCATGGCTTGCAGCGAGTAAGCCAATCCCTAGGTATCGTCGCTGCGATCCAATTTTTGATCGGCGATGCGGGTGGCTTGCTCGCCCTCGGTTCTCAAGCCGCTCAAACTTCGATCCTGACCAGCTACAGTAGGCAATCTGAGACTGAGGCCGATTTGGAGGGAGCGAGGATGCTCCACGAAGCGGGGCTTGATCCTGAGTCGATCTCGGAATTCTTTGACAAACTGAAGAAGGAGGACGGAGATATACCAGGCGTTTTAGTTTGGGTTAGCAGTCATCCGTTGCACGAGCAACGCATCGAGAGCATCGCAAAGTTCAAATCGACGTTGGGCAAGAAAGAATATAGTTCGCTCGACCTCGATCTCGAAACCGTGAAGAAAAGTCTCGAGTGACTTACGTTCAATAGGTTTGCCCCCTCTCGATCCCACCTTACAGGAGGGACGCGTGTGATTTCTTTAAATTTTTGGTAGGCATCAATTCCCGAAGGGACATCGCCGGGATGCAGATGCGATATATTGGGACAATATCGGTCGCTGGATTGGGATGAATCACCAGCGCTGATTGACAAAGAAACCGCCGAAGGTTCTTTGCTTTTCGGGAACACTCTTTTTGGGGAATCGAATTGTGGAAGTAGAAATCCGTAATCGACCCGCCTTTGCCAATTTGCTGGTCAATTTGCAACCAGGTGACCGAATTATCGCGGAAGCGGATGCGATGGCTAGCATGAGTTCTACCGTAGATATGACGACACGCATGAACGGTGGTTTGTTCAGGGCCTTGGCACGACGATTCCTGGGCAGCGAATCGATGTTTGTGAACCAGTTCACGACAAACACTTCCGGCCACATTGTTTTAACGCAGCCTTTCCCGGGCGACATTGTGTGTGTGGAGTTGCGGGGAAACACGTTGTTTCTCCAGCCGGGCGCATTCCTAGCTTGCGAACCCGGAATCAGCCTTGGGCTCGGTTTTGCTGGCCTTCGAAGTTGGATTTCGGGAGAAGGATTGTTTCGACTGAAGATGTCGGGAACGGGGCGGATTTGGTTTGGTGCTTATGGGGCCATTTTTACGCGAGAAGTTACCGACGAATACATTGTCGACACGGGACATTTGGTCGCGTACGAGCCCTCCATTTCGATCCGCGTCGGATTGGCCGGTGGTGTCTTCTCTAGCTTTTTCAGCGGCGAGGGCTTGATCACACGCGTACGTGGACCAGGAAAAATCTACATGCAATCAAGATCGTTCGATGGATTGGCCGCTTGGACCAACGCCCACCTTTGGTAAAGCTGTATTTCGCGCGAGTTGCCGGGGACCCTTCCTCCATGGCTGGCGTGCGAGCAGACAAAAGTCAGTAAACATCTAATTCAATTTCAACGTTTACCACCATGCAATACGACCTAGTTTGCAGACCAGCTTCAACAGCAGTGCGATTTGCACTTGATGCTGGAGACTCTATCACATGCGAAGTTGGCGCGATGATCGCGATGTCCTCTGGAATCACCGTCGAGACGACGTCCAAGTCGCGGGGTGGTGGCGGTGGGATCATGAAAGGGATCAAGCGGATGTTTACCGGCGAGAATTTCTTTCTAAATCATTTTACCGCGCAACAGTCCAATCAAACGTTGTTGATCGGCCCAACAATGATCGGCGATTGTATCCATCATCCACTGCGAAGTGGGTCCATGGTGGTCCAAGGCAGCAGTTGGCTAGCTTCGAGCAGTAGTATCGATATCGATGCAACATGGCGGGGCTTTACCTCCGCTATCTTCAGTGGCGAATCGATGTTTTGGGTAAAATGCTTAGGGACAGGTGATTTGTTCTTGAGCAGTTATGGTGCGATTTATCCGATCCAAGTCGACGGCGAGTACACTGTCGATACTGGCCATATCGTTGCCTTTGAAGACACATTGCAGTTCAAGATTGGCAAGGCAGGAAAAAGTCTCGTCGGTAGTTTCCTGGGGGGGGAAGGATTGGTTTGCAAGTTCCAAGGCCAAGGAAAACTCTACTGCCAAAGCCATAATCCGCCGTCACTCGGTAAATTGCTCGGCCCGAAACTAAAGCCCCGTTGATTCGATTTTGATGACTGAAATAGGTGAGACACAATAAGGCTCGACGATGGTATCAACACTGAACTTCGAAATCACCCAACGCCCCGATTTCTCGATGCTCAAGGTAGCTTTGGAGTCGGGGCAGCAAGTTTTCGCCGAGCCATCCGCGATGGCATCGATGTCCCCGAATCTGACTCTGAAAGCGGGTCTCAAGGGCGGCGCACTCAAATCGCTCGGACGGATGTTTGGTGGCGAGAGCATGATCGTCAATACGTTTACCGCGGACAAAGGTCCCGGCGAGGTTGTCTTCGCACCCGGACACATCGGCGATACGCAACATTATCGATTGACAGGCGGGTCGTTAATGTTGCAACGAGGCGCCTACATGGCGAATAGCGCCGGGATTGAAGTGACTGGAAAGTGGCAGGGAGCAAAAGGATTTTTTAGTGGCGAAGGCCTCGTGTTGCTAAAGGCCTCTGGTACCGGAGACCTTTTCTTCAATTCCTACGGAGCGATCCTCGAGATCGACGTCACCGACGATTACGTCGTTGACACTGGTTATATCGTTGCCTTCGAGGATACCCTGCAGTACCGCGTACGCACCCTTCCAGGATTGCGTGGTGGCGGTTTCAAGCGACTCTTTTTCAGCGGCGAAGGATTGGTTTGTCAGTTTAGTGGCCAAGGGAAGGTGTGGGTGCAAACCCGATATGTCAGTCCGTTCCTCTCATGGGTGAACCCATTCCGCTTAACGAAGAATAATTAGGCGCAAAGTCAGGGATAAATCGGTCGTTGCAACCAACCATTGCAATGCCAGCGCACACTTTTAAGACCCCGAGTGTGCCATGAAAGCGATCATTCCGTTGATGGGCTTTTTGTCTCTCAATTCGATCTAGAGATCAACATCGAGTCATCAAAAAATCAAATCTTGCACGTAACGATTTCCAGCGAATCCTCGAAACCGGTGTTCGATTCGACTTGCAGCCCAGCGTAATACAATTAGCATTTTCTGTTGCGCTCGCTGCCATCCAAGCCTGTGGATTTCGTTGTATCCCAGGAATCGCAAATCTAGTCTCAGGACATTTCAATGATCCGGTTAAAATGCTTTCTAATGGTTGCCGCGACCCTGAGCGGGCTCGGAACCCCGGTGCTTTCTTGTGCCGGCCAACCTCCCAACTGGGCGACGAAGGCTGCGGCACGGCTCAAATCGATCTACGAAAATCGCGATTTCCGCGATGATCGATTCCGTGCGACTTGGAACAAGGACGGACTTTCCTACACCTTGAGGCGTCGAGAAAAGCCCGAGGCTCAATGGGTTGAGTCGATCATTGATTTCCGGTCTGGAAAAGCAATCGATGCAACCGAATTGGATTCCGAGGTAGCTTTACCGGTCGATCCGTCC
>VGZN01000202.1 GCA_016872635.1 Planctomycetota bacterium
GAGATTTTGGGTGACCTAATCGGCAAAATATGCCTAATGCAACACCCGGAGAAAGTCTCCAGGATTTCATGCCTGAATCGGTTGCAACGAAGTCGCAGCATAACCATAATGGCGGCACGGATGAGGCCCCCGCAGAATCCGCGATCCTTTCGATTGATCCTTGGGATCAAACACACACTGACACCCATCGAGTTTGGCTCCGTTTGAGGATTGGTTAATGTCAGAAATTTCGCCCGCGGACGCGACGATCCTTGCGTCTTCGTCGACTCTAAGTCGTCGTTTCGACTCTAACGTAAGTACACTACGCCCCTCGCCAACCGGTTTCGGACCTTCGGCTTCGATGGGCTCGTCATTGGAACTAGAGGGGTTACTAGACACCCTCGAGCCCGCCAAATACCACGACCTGAAGCGTTTCTGGGAAGTCCCCGTGGCTTTGGTTTTGGCTGTTCCTGCTCTTTTGATGACCGCGCTTTTAATTTTGTTGGTTCGTGCAACGAGCAGAGGCCCTGGAATCTACGCGCAAGTACGAACAGGCAAAAACGGTCGATCGTTCCGAATGTTCAAATTGCGGAGCATGTTCCAAGATGCCGAAGCCCGCGGAGCCCAATGGTCGACGGGAGACCACGACCCTCGCGTTACCCCGGTTGGACGCTGGCTGCGGAAACTCCATTTGGATGAATTGCCCCAAATCGTCAACGTTCTGCAAGGCGAGATGTCCTTCTGTGGCCCGCGTCCGGAACGCCCTGAGTTCATCGAGAAACTCGTTCGGTCCGTGCCCTACTATTCCTCGCGACTCTCGGTTCGCCCCGGAATCACAGGCTTCTCACAAATTAACCTGCCCCCCGATTCTGATCTTGGTTCGGTGATGAAAAAGCAGACGCTCGATCTTGAATACGTCGAGAACGCGTCGCTATTCGCGGACCTCAAAATGGTCGCTTGTACCGCCCTTCGGTTGGTTGGTGTCCCTGGAAACATTGCGACCAAGATCGCTGGTCTTTCAATGTCTCCCGACGAGTCTCGATTCAGTATGATTTACGCCCCTCTGTGGGAGAAGAATCACCAAGCCAAAGATGCATCAGCGCATGCACTGACCCCCGATCTCGTTTGCACGGATGACTGAACCACGCAGTCGAATTAGCGTTGCCCATGCGGGTCGGTAATAGGTCTCTTAGGTTCGGAAAAAGTCCTTATTCGGTGTTTTGCAGTGCTCCCGTCCCAAACCTCGAGACATTTTTTTAGCATCGATGTCGAGGATTACTTTCAGGTCTCCTCGTTCGACTCGTTCGTTACTCGGGAAAGTTGGGTGGATTGGGAATCGCGAGTTGAAGCGAATACACACGGATTGCTCGATCTTCTCCAAAAACATCATGTTCGATCGTTTTGCTATGTCTTAGGATGGGTCGCGGACCAATTCCCGGATCTCATTCGCAGGATTCACGACTCCGGTCACGTGTTGGGATCCCACACCTACTGGCATCGGTTGCTCTACGAACAGGGCCCCATGACGTTTGACATAGATATGGCAATGGCCTCGTCCGCGATCGAAAAAATAACCGAGTCTCCTGTCGTACACTTCCGAGCCCCTAGCTTTTCGATCACACGGCAAAGTGGTTGGGCGATCGAGATCCTCAAGAAACACGGGATCCGTCACGACAGCAGCATCGTCCCGATTCGCCACGACAGATACGGAATCCCCGACTCGCCGCTCGATTCTTACACCGTCATATCAAACGGGCATTCCATCGCGGAACATCCAGTCTCCGTTCTTCCCTATGGGCCGCTGAAGATACCGATCGGTGGTGGTGGGTATTTCCGTATCTTCCCGTGGTGGTTCACCCGATGGGCATTGAAGAAGATCGAGCAATCAGGCAGATCAATCCATTTCTACATCCACCCATGGGAAATCGATCCCGGTCAACCGCGACTCGAGAAACTCGGTGCACTATCCAAGTTTCGGCACTATCGTAATCTCGATCGCTGCAAGGATCGCCTCGATCGACTCCTTCATACATTCTCGTTTGGCAATCTCGAACTCCCATCTCCAACCGGGGAGTACACCATTGGCACTCCGAAATAAACCGCAACCAACGGGGCCTTGGTCCTACCAAACAACGGATAGCGGCATCAGGATTAACGGGAAGAGCGAAATTGTCAAAACTTTTAACGCTTCGCCGATTCCGACTGGAGTTGTGCTAACAGTAAAAACAACCGTTCCAACTCTAGGTAATATTGGTCGATATCCATTTCTCCCTTGCGAGAACGGAGGCGGTCTAATTCATCTTCGAGTTCTTCTCGAGGGTCCAATGCATCGGCCGAATGCGTCGCACCCGACTCCCCGCCGATCATCACTCGCTTAGCAAGGTCACCATCCAAGCTAGCTTTATCCGACGGCCCCTTTACAGCACGTAGTCCACGATAGAAAACCGCTGGGGTCCCTCGACCATCTCCAGTATCATCCATCAATGCTTGCTCCGTTGCGAGCAACCCCCGGTCTTCGTAGTACTTTGCAACGCCGCTGCTCGCAGTCAAAAAAACCTCCAGCACCGACAACATATGGTCGTGATCCAGGTCCGAACTCAGATCGCTGAGAGCTTGAGAAAAGTAATCACCAAATCGGGAAAAGTTCTGTTCCGAACCACTCTTTGTCGCCGTGATGACCACACGATTGGGACCGGCGATGGATGCCATAAACGGCGCCGAACTGGAATTACAAAACACGAATACCCATCGCCCCGTTTTGCCGCTCAACGCTTCCGCGAACTCTTTGGAGGACAGATCGGGTCCCAGCAAATTGAGTTGTGTCACTTTGCCTTCGTGCGTTCCATGACCCAAAAAAATAAACCAATTCACCGAGGCTTCATCGGGCGTTTCACGGATCCAGCGCAGGATTCGTTCCCGGTGTGTTGTTGAATCTGGCCCTTTGGGAATCACGTCACTACTGGCGTTCAAACCGTCACCAACACCATCGAGAATCAAAAGCTCACTATCATGCATCGCACTCTGGATACGCCCCGCCCACTTTTGAAACTCCTCCCCGTAACCCACTTCCCCAGCCGCCCCAACGACAAGACAAACCCGTCGCGGCAATGCGGTCTTCTCTCCAGTCGTCTTTTGAGCAGTGTGGAGCGTATCGGGTTCTTGTGCGGAACTTGCGACTGCAACCAACATGACAAGCATCGATCCGAACAAAAATCGGGTACCCATCTTAAGCCATCCCATTATTTCGTCGCACAAACCATTCCAACACGAGGCATATTAATGCCATAACCAGCACCCACGATTGGTGCCATAACGAAACCACGCGGACTTCTTTCACGGGGATTTTATCCTTGGGCAAGATTCCTCCGAGTCCCATCAATTCTCCGGGAGTTAGCAACTTTCCTCCGGAATGGTCGGCGATACGCTGAAGTGTATCCCGATCCATTCCCAATCGCTCAACCTCGCGTGCTTCCGGCTCCCAAACCCATCCAGTCTCTCCGTCGCCGATCTTGTTTCCATCCGCCGACGTTGCAACTGCCGTCGCTTGGTAAACTCCAGACTCATTAGCGATCAAGGAAATCACATATTCGCCTGGCGTATCCAACGAGGCGATCCCTCGCCCCTTTGTGATCTCTCCGGATGGGGAACGAATTTCAAAGTCGACGAATCCCGTGTCAAGGGATTTGAACTCTTCGTCAACAACCGCTGCGATCACGCGTATCCATCGAGGATTTGCCGCATCGTTTTCGTGTCGAACGTCGATCTTGCGAGGCACATCGGAAATCATGCCCCGAACGAGCTGCCTCCATGCCTGAAACAATTCCCCTTGATCCTCATCGTCGCTGCGCAATCCCCATCGCCAAAAATCACCTACCATAAACGCGCAAGTCCGCCCACGTCCGAATCGATGGGAAATCACCAACGGAACCGTTTCCCCGTTACTAGTCTCACCCTCCGCCCACACGCTGGCACCAGGCTTGACCTGTGCGGTTCGATTCCAAACTTCAAACCTGGGCATCCGAGCCAATCGACGACGCTCACCAGATTCCTGTTCCGAGAGCCTCATGAAAGGTTGCAACCAGCCTTCACGCGACAATCCGAAGTTTACCGAACCATCGGAGGTACTGCTGCTTTCGTTCACTCCAACCGGCGTAAAAAACTCAGGCGGGCTCGAGTCTCCGTACACGGGTAGCGATTGGCCCAGTACCGAATCTCGAAAGGCTTTCCCACGCATGCATTCCTGCCCCCCCAATACGATCAATGCTCCACCGCGTGCGACCACGAATTGCCGCAGCATCTGCTGTTGATCGAGGGTCAGAAACTCGTGCTCCAAATCATCGAGTACGACTGCTGAGTATTCAAAGAGTTCGCTCGCGTCTTTGGGAAATCCCTTTTGCAATTCCCCCGACTGCTTGACTCCCAAACGGGCATAAACCGGTTCGTTATACTTCTCTTTCTCCTCGTCGCTCACGTCCTCGAAACCTGAAAAGAGAGGATTGGTCGAGTCCATTTTCGTATTGCGAAAGCTGAACTTCGGTTCCTTGTTGGCGATTCGAATCAGCGCCGTCAACTGAAGTTCGGGATCCTCATCCAACGCGCGCCGTAGGAACTTGAATTCCCAATTAGGCCGCCCCGACAAATACAAAATTCGATAGGGCCCCATTCCCCGATCAACAACCGCAAAACGACGATTGTTACCGAACGCCACGTCGTCGATCGATCGACTCTTTGGCAGTTCCGCTCCGACAACGCGTTCCCAGGCCTTATCATTTTTCAATTTGGCAATCACCTTGTACCCTTGAACTCCACGCCTGTCGGGTCGAAAACGAAAAGTCGCATTCCCAGGTTGGTCAGAGCGACCCAATCGCAATGCCACCGACTGTACCAAACTTCCATTCGCATCCAAAAGTTCTACGATCGCGTCTTGGCCCTGAAGAAGACGATGTGAAATTTGCGCGGTAAGAGTCACAGGAGCCGTTTCGAACTCCGATTGCTGGACAGAAACTCGCTGAATCGATAGATCCCGGGCATCGGTACCCTCCCGCAGCAAGACCGGATACACCGGAACGCTTCCTCGCCAACCCGTACCTTGCTCTCCGTTCTGCGATTTACCCGATCCATCCTCTGAGCTTGGTGCATTGAGTCGATCCGTCGACTGCCCGTCGGTCAATAGCACAACCCCAGCCAACGACTGCCCTTTATACCGCTCTTCAATCGATTGCAACGAGCGATTCAAAGCCGAAGTGGTCCCGCGCCCAGTCCAAACTTGCAAGCTCTCTGTTGGGGTTATTCCCCCATCGAATAAATAGCGACGAAATCGAAAATCCTTGGTCAATTCCTGGGCCCAACGTGCATCGTCCGAGATCAACGCTTCGAACTCCGAATGGAGAAGACTTGTGTCATTGTCCATGTCGGATGCCATCAACGCACGAAGCGATGCGCTGTTGTCCAACAATACTGCAATCGCGTTGGCTTGTGGTTTAGGGCGTTCCAGACTTCCCATAGGCTCGAGAAGGCAATAAATCATCAGCCCTATCCCGATAGCCCTCAGCAGGACACCACACGCTCGCATGGGAAGACTCAAAGCACTCTGCCGGTAGGACCAAATCGACAGAAGAACGAGGCAGATCCCCGCTGCCAGTGCGTAAGGGATCGCATACGCGCGACCAAATACTATCTCCGCAAATAGAATCATCAGCGAGTTCTTTCGTCTCCGAGACTCTCGTAGTACTTATCCAATTTCCGACGAAACTGATTGGGAACCGGATCTCGGTCGATCGGAATTATTTGGTTTCGCTCCGCAGATTTTCGCAACAACTCCTCGATTATTTTTTGCTGCAATTGATCCAGCGGTTCCGCAATCATTTTCTTAACCATAGGCCACTGCGGTTCTTTGGAATGCCGTTTGAAGTCTACTCGCATCTCTCGTGCTACCTCACGTATTCTTGCCGCTTCGGCTCGAAGGTCCGGGTCCCTCACCAATTCCTCGACATCTCGAATCCGATCGGACCATTCCAAGAAATCGTCTCCCGTCAAGGGAGCTTGAACCTCCCGCTCGTTTGCAATCCGATCTAAGGTGGACCGCTCACCACTGCTACCTCCTCCAACCTGTTCACCGGAGCGAGCGTCCTCCGCTCGATTACCCCCCCGACGCTCACCGGCAGCCGGCGAGGAGCCTTGGCGATCACTATTTTCCAATTCCGTCGTATTAGGACGGTTGGGGTCGCGGTCGCCGTTGGATGTTCGCGACTGAGAATCGCTCGACTCTTCGTCCTTGGTAGAGTCTCCATCGCGTCGCATCGAGTCCGAGGATTGCCGAGTGGTACCTAGTCCTCGCTGATCGCCTTCAGGGGCACCTGTTCGTTCACGCATTTCCCCTTCGAGGTCACTCCTCGCACGCTCTAATTCGTTGATGGCGCGTCGAAGAGATTGCTGCTCGCTCCCCAGCACACTCTCAGAAGATTTCTCCAATCGTTCCCTGAGCTCCGTAATTCCATTCGACGCCTCGCGTGCAGCTTGGCGTGCGGGAGAATCCATCCCCCGCGACAACATTTGCGGGATCTGGTCCAATCGCTGCTCGATGCCCTTGCCTCTAGCCTCTTTGAACGATTCGTACAACGAATCCGCCAACAATGGCTCACTGTTTTCCGATTCCAAAACGGTATCCTGGATCCGTTCATACAACTTTTCGAGACCGAGGCGCTGCTCTTTCCATTCCTCGGGCTTGGTCGCTTCAACCTTTTCTGCCTCGGGCCGAAGCGCCGACGGGTTCGATGGATTCTCCCCGGTTAAACCATCCATGTTCTTCGTGGCATCTATATCTCCTGAAATTTTTCGCTCTAGCTCCAGCTGTTGTGTTTCGAGTGCCTTGGCCTCGCGTAGCAAATCGTTGACCGACTCTCGAAGCCCCTCCGCCGATTCCTGCCGCAGAGACTCTCTCGTCTCCTCCATCTTCTGCTGGGCTCGTGTCCCAGACGCCAAGGCCGGCGATGTTTCGCCACTTGTGAGAGATTGATTGGATTGCTTTAACTGATCGCGAGCCTCCTGGACCTGTTCCCTTGACGACTCCATCGCTTGTCGATTCTCCTCACGGTCCATCCTTTCGAGCAGTTCATCGGTGTCGCGTAATAACTCCTCTTGATTGTCCCGAAGCGTTTTAAGCTGCTCTTCCAACTCCTTCTTCTCGTTTTCATCCGTCGCTTCGCGCAACGCCAAATCCAATTCTCGAACTTGCTCGTTGAGATCCTGCTGCCGCTTCGCTAACTCATCAAGACGATTCATCACTTGACGCATCTCGCGGTCTGCGGGATTGCTTTCCTCTTGGGGTTGAGCCTCCGACTCATAACGATTTTGCTCATTGTCCAACTTCAACTGCTCAATCTGTTGCTGTCGATTTCGTTGGCTGGATGATTGCGAACGGCTTTGGGATTGCTGCTGCTGGGACCGTACGATGTTGCGCTCGCGAGCTCGCAGCTTTAGGAGTCCCTCGTAAGCGGCTCGTTCTTTGGACAAAGCATCACGCAATGCCAATGCATCCTGATCCCTTGTCACCCTTTCGAGCGCGGCTGCGGCGGCGGTCATTGACTCTTGAACGGCCTTCAGAAAACCGATCGACTTCTCATCCTGAAGCAATTCCTTCAATTGCTCTGTTTGTTGCAAGGCTTGCCCTTGGGCTTCGATGAGCACTTCGATCGCTTCGCTATCGATCTTTTCTCGCTTTGCCTCAACCTTGCGGATGGTATTCCATGTGGCGGTCATCACTTTCTTTTGAAGTTCCGCAAGGTCTTCTGCCTGCTGAGCATTTTGTGATGTTCCGCTCTCGGATTGCTGCTGTTGTCGCTGCTGTTCGGCCGACGCGTCTCCCTCACGGAACAGCTCCTCAAAAGGACGAATCTCCGCAAAGAACAACTCGCCATCGACGCGCCGAACCTGGCCATCGCGATCAATATCCTCCGTCCAAAAGAAATACGAAAGCAACTGATCCGGAGAAGCTTTTAGACTCTCCAAGTCGATCCTATGGTTAAGCTCTTGCTTTTGAACATTCCGTGTCGCTGCCGCGTCACCATCGTTCACCCCTCCACCAACCGTCTCCTCAAAAAGAACGAGATCCGTCGGTTGCTCCTCTCCGAGCGAGTAGCTTAATCCACTTCGATGAATGCCAAAATCATCTTGGATTTTGGCACCGACAAGCACTTCTTGAATGGCCGAAACGCGAAGGTCGGCCGGAGAAGCCAACTGTAACTCGGCCGGTTTATTCGGGATGACTTTGGCAACGAGTTCCTCTTCCCATTTCGAACCCCGCGATTCGGCATCGAGCAGTTTCAATTTCCAACGTTTCGTTTGCTCCATCTCAAATTCCGCTTCGTATTTCAGCGGATCGAGAGGATTTGGGCGGAGCCGTGTTTCTTTGCCGTCCTCGTCGACCAGCATCGCCGAATCCAAGGGTTTATTAACCGACATACTCCATCGCAGTTTCGATCCATCAACAACGGTAACTCGGCGAGTATCCTCGACCACACGACTTTCTCGCTTAGCGTACGCTGGCGAGTCGATGGCGGCATCGCTTTGAACGAGCGCCGGAAACTCAAACAACCGAACGGTGTAATCCTCACTACGAAGCGATCCTAATTCGACTCGATAGGTGACTGGTAGTTCTATTCGACGCACGGTTGCACCGTAAATCGGATCTGCCAGCGCTCGTGACATATCCACCGTGGATTCCTCTCCGAGTTCATTGATCACCACCAAGCGAGCATCCTTGGACCAACTCCCTTCGCTACCCCCCAACAG
>VGZN01000203.1 GCA_016872635.1 Planctomycetota bacterium
CCGAGGGCTCATGGGCCACCACTACGCTCGGCCGTTTGACAAAACCCCTCGCTATTCCCAATCGAAACATTGTCTCCGACGACAAACGATCATCGCTGGGGGAGACCAAAGTCCGAAGGTTATCCGGTAAATTGAGAAGCGATTCCGCGACGTTGGCCTTTCGTGCAACTTCCATCAAATCGACCGTTGCATCGGGTTGGCCATCAATCCAAAGGTTGTTCTCGATCGTGTCCGAGATCAATGGACCCGTCGGGGAAACCCACAGCGACAACTTGCGAAATGCATCTCTGGCAATATCGATGGCATCAACTCCGTCGAGCATGATCCGGCCGCTTGAAGGCTTCCCAAATCCAAGAATCAATTCCGCGATCGCTTTAGCCTGGACAGAATCCGTAGAGATTACAGCGACCAACTGCCTCGGTTGTAGAACCAATGAAACGTCTTCCAGCAATTTACTCCCATCGCTCTCGCGAATGGTGACGTGCTCCAATTGCAGTGACTGCGTCAATCGCGATGGACTCTGCAACTCGACCTCTGTGGGGGCAGCCGTGTTCTGACCCAGGTATTCGTCGATTTGCTGTAGTGTCCCCGAGGACTGGCTGATTTGCGCACGGGCCTCACTCCACCTTGTAAAAGCACGTGTTGCTAGTGCGGCACTACCGCACAATGCCAACAATTCTCCAAGCCCGTCCGGCGACTGGCGATCCAACACGCGGAGAGTGAGCAGGCAGAGGAAAATGGCGGCGAACAGCGTGAAGAAGATACGCAGCCATAGAGAATGGCCAAACATCGGCGCCATCAAACCAGCTGCGGATTGCTTGTAAGTCCCCAAACTCGTTTCGAAACTTTTCACCGTGTCCTCAGTGTCGCGTATGGTGTCGAGCAACGGTGAGTTGGTTGCAAGGTACGACAACTGCTCTCGAGACTTGTTCCATCGCTCGGTGACAACGAGCCTATCCCTTCGGTTGGAAGTCTCAAACCACTGTGTTAAAAAACGGACGATAAGCAACGCGATGAATGCAGCGATTGTAAGCCATGGGTGGATCGCGCATGCGACCCCGAGCAAGCCTATAATGTGCACCCAATCCCGAGGGAACGAACGGTACCAACGATAGACAGCATCACGGATCGCAATTACACCCGTCTCCTGCATCTGTTCCAACCAACGACTCTGACTCGACAGTCCTCGCTCTCGGGCTAACAAACGGGATTTCTCGAACAGCAATCGCCTCGTTTGCACGTCGAAATCGATCGCTGCATTCCTGGCCGCAACGCCATTGATTGCGATAGCCACGATCTTCACGACCAGCACCGCAACGATGGCGAGAATCAAGACGAACGCTCCCCGCAGTACACTTCCGTTGGCCCCGAGCAGTTGGGTCGGCAAGCTGAAGGGCCCTACGACGAGTTCGTCTGGAACCACTCCATCGCGACCTCGAACGATCAAGTCGACGCCCCACCCTCCCAACACCAAAAGGATTGGCAACAGCACTCCCGCGAGCGCGCCAAAGAGACTTGCGATCCCCGAAGAAACCGGTCGTTCTATTCCTACCGAATGTCGCCAGAAATTAGGGAACACGTTGAGCCTCGCCGTTTGCAAAATAGGGTTGGGCCGATCGGTTCAGGATACTTGAAACCAATCCATCCCGTCCGGTCCAGCAATATCGATTTTGACGATTTTGAGTGTCTGAATGGTTTTTGCTACGCATTTCCGACCAGATGCGTTCAGGCAACACGTGCAATCCGACACCCGTTGCCTTTTTGCAACCTACGCTTTCAAAACAACCATACATGCGATCGGACGTTCCAAGAAAAGTCACCGAGACCGTTGTGGTAACTCAATAGCCCTAGCGAGAACGCTCCGTTCCCTCCCGAGCCACCAAAACCAACGATATGGCCAGCCAACGCAATAAAACTGAACTTCCGAGAATCTTAGTCGCCGACGATGACCGATGGTTGCTCGAGTCGATGGCGGACTGGTTGTCGGGGATCGGCTACCAAGTCCAAACAGCGAGTAGTATCGAGCACGCCAGAAAAGCGTGTGCAAATGGAAAATTTGACTTGATGCTGTGCGATGTCCGTTTTGAAGACGGAGACGGATTGTCGTTGCTTAAGCGTATTCGCAGCAAGCACCCAGCTTTGCCCGTGATCATGATGACAGGTTACGCGGGTCCAGACGCAGCATGTGAAGCGATTGCGGCTGGAGCCTTTGACTTCCTTACCAAACCGATCATCGATCAAGAACTCCAGACCGCTATCGAGCGAGCCCTTCACCAACAAGAGATCGCCGAAGAGAACACTCGCCTCAAAGCGCAACTCGACCGGAAATTCGGGCTGGAGAATATCGTTAGTCACGATCTCCGCATGTTAAAAATATTTGATACGCTCGATAGCGTCGCCGATGCGAGAGCAACGATCTTGATCACTGGTGAAAACGGAACTGGCAAAAGCATGATCGCTCGCGCTGCCCACAAGAAATCAAGCCGGCGCGATGGGCCCTTTGTCGAAGTCGCATGCGGTGCTCTGCCAGACACTCTCCTTGAAAGCGAACTCTTCGGCCATGTGACCGGTGCTTTCACCGGCGCGACGAGCAATAAAGCCGGCAAGTTTCAGTTGGCTCATAATGGAACATTGTTCCTCGACGAAATCGGGACCGCCACTCCAGCACTCCAAGTCAAACTACTTCGGGTCCTTCAAGAACTTCAGTTCGAACCACTCGGTGGTAATGAAACGATCACCGTAGATACGCGCACCATTCTGGCGACGAACGAGAACCTCGAACTCGCAGTCGCCGAAGGACGATTTCGACAAGACTTATTCTATCGAATCAACGTCATCGCCATCGAACTTCCACCCCTTCGCGAACGCCTCGACGATATTCCGCTTCTAGCCCAGCATTTCCTAAATCGAGCTTGCGAAGAGTACCAACGAAGCGTCGATGGATTCTCCTCTATGGCCCTTCGTGCGATGCAGCAGTACCGATGGCCAGGAAACATTCGAGAACTCGAAAATATGGTGCAAAGAGCCGTACTACTGTGCAAAGGCCGCCAAATCGATTGCGACGTTCTCCCAACCGCCATGAATGCCGATCCAACGTATCTCCCCAGTTCGGCCAACCCACATCCATCGAACACGCACAACCATCGCAACAAACCTGGTTCAACCGAATCCGACCCTCCGCAGGCCAACTCCCTCGGATCCCTTGGATCCTTCGGTTCGCACGGATCAGAAAACCAAACTCCGGGCGGCCAAGGGTTGATCAAATCACTGAGCGAGGCGCTCGAGGAACCCGAACGCCAAATCATCCTCGAAGTCCTTCGAGCCAATCAGTGGAATCGGAATGTCACCGCCGACCAGCTGGGGATCAACCGAACCACTCTCTACAAAAAAATGAAGAAACTCGGCATCGATTCCCTGTGCCCACAATAACACAATAAAGAGCATCCTTTCAAGGAACGCGGAAACACTCAGCTCGGAAACACCCAGAGGGATGCAACGCAAATAATAGGTGGACTGCCCTAGGGGACTGAATACCAAGATCCCTATACGACTATCTCTATACCACGATCACTTGCCCAATTAAGCGAAATTTCTTTCGATCCGATCATGAGTCGTGCATCGGGAGCAATGGTTTCGATTTGAATTTTACCGGTGAGAGAAATGTGCTGGCGAAAGAAATGTCGCGAACCGCAGGGAAAAGGCCCCTTCAAATAAAAAAGCTCCGCACAGTCAGTCACGCCCGATATCTGACCATGCAGAGCTAATCCCTGTCCAGCTTCGGGTCACGCCCGTAACCCCAAAGCCGTTTTACACGAGTAGAACTTCTTTTTATCGATGTACTCACTAATTGAAACAGTTTTCGAAAAAAATTTTTAAAAAGGCATCCCTCAAGGGGCCCCAAAAAGGAGTGATGCCTTCCCTTGCCTGCAGTTACTGTTTCTTAACCTTGCTTTCCCACGCGACGTCAAAGCGTCTAGTGCTTTCTTGAAGGCGCCACGCCAAGGTCGAAATCTGGCTCAGGCTGAAACTCAACCAAGATCAGGGAGCCAATAGGTCACTTCCTCCACAATTTGTTCGTGCTCAAGGTCTTCGTGTGCAAGGAACAAATCGCTGACAGCGGCGATTGCAGCCCAGTAATCGTCACGCTCGAGTGTTTTCCGCAGGATGGAAATCAACTTCCCCAACCACGCCGTCCGCTTTTCGAGGCTCCAAACTTTTCTTTGGGCAGGCAAACCGGTTGCCCCGCTCTCCACGGTCCCGAGCCCCGCCGACAACTCGAAGGCTTGCTGAATGTCGCTCGACCAGGGTGCTGCAATGCTCAGCACCGGAGATTCCTGTCGGTAGATCATCTCCGCAACCGGACCTGCGAGGATTGCGAGGGCTTGATGTTTTCGAGTTGCACCCTTGGGCCAATGAATCTCCACCTCCCCATAATGCCCCTCTTGCTCAGGAGATATCGACGCGAACCGGACCGTGGCGCCTAATGCAATCGCAACGACGCAGTGCCCGGCTTCGTGGTACGCCGTCCATTCGACGTTCGGATCTTCATCGTCGAAGCTATAATCGTCGCTGAGCCCACCGCGCTGCGCCATGCATGCACCTTCATTTCTCCTGGGAAACCCAATGGTTTTTCGGTGGTTTACCGAGCGAACTTGGGCGGTCGCAATAACCATCCAAGTGCGTTGCATCCTCGCCATCGATCCGATAACTTAGCCCACAACTGTTTCAAGCCCAACCCCGAGTCTGCATTTATGAGTTCCACCGTCACCATCGATGGCGTCACCCTCGCGTTAGCCAATCCGGTCAGCAACAACGCCCGCTGGATCGGTCAGGAGGAACCGTTGCGTCAACTCTCGGCTTGCTGGCTGACGGTCGATTCGTCGGATCTACCCCTAACACCGCGATTGGTAGGAGTACCTGGAGTAGGAAAAACCGCCTTAGCGATGGCAGCAGCAGCTGCCCGCCAGCAGGAGCTGTACATTTTCCAGTGCACCTCGGACACCCGCCCAGAGGACTTGCTGGTGACTCCGGTTCTTTCCAGCAATGGCAAGATCGCTTACCACGCATCCCCATTGGTAACAGCGATGCTGCGTGGCGCGGTGTGTGTTCTCGATGAAGGGAACCGAATGAATGAAAAGTCTTGGGCCTCGCTTGCCCCTCTTTTCGACCAACGCCGTTATGTGGAATCGGTTGTCGCAGGTATCACGATCCCGGCGCACCTTGACTTCCGAGCCGCGGTAACCATGAACCAGGACGACTCCACCTACGAAATCCCTGACTACATACTCAGCCGATTGCAACCCACCCTCCAAGTTGGATTTCCCAATCGTAAAGACGAACTCGCGATTCTCCAGTACCACCTTCCGTTCGCGGAAGCCGAGGTGCTGGCGATAACGGTCGACTTTTTGCAAAACGCTCACTCACTGCGGCTCGATTTCTCAGCTCGCGATGGTATCAACGTCCTGAGGTACGCGATTAAACGGCTCGCCCAAGCTGGTTCTTCGCATCCCTTGTCGAAAGACCAAGCGTGGAGAGAAGCTGTTGAGGCTTGCCTGGGTGACGAAGCCCTAGATCTATCGACCATGGCTCAGCGAAAACAGCAAGCCCTTGGAGGCAATACTCTCCCTATGGGATTGGATGATTTCTTTTTTGATCCCGACGATCCCCTCCGCCCCGAGGATGAGTAAGGTACCGATGCCTGCACAGCCATTGCCGACGACTCCTGTCGAACAACCATGGAATCAATGGATCCCCCGCTACATGGTCCCGCTCCAACCCAAGCGAATGGGACACTATTTTACGGATGTGTTGATCATCGGCGGTGGACTCGCGGGGCTACGTGCCGCCCATGAAATCGACCCTTCGCTCCGAACGATGATCCTGACGAAAGACAAACTGGAGGAGTCCAATAGTTCCTACGCTCAAGGGGGTATCGCAAGCGTTTGGGATCCCGAAGACCGGTTCGACAATCACGTCCAAGACACCCTGGTCGCAGGGTGCGACTTGTGCGATGAATCCACCGTCGACATGGTGGTACGTGAAGCACCTTTGCGGGTAGCGGAATTGATCGAATGGGGGACACAGTTCGATCAGCTGGACGGGCAGTTGGTTCTGGGCCGAGAAGGCGGACACTCGCACCAACGCATCATTCATGCGCTTGGTGATGCGACCGGGAAAGAGATCATGCGAGCCATGATGGCCCATGTCCGCGAGCGCAAAAATGTCGAGATTGTCGAGGAAGCCTACACCATCGATCTGATCACTTTCGAGGGCCGATGCCGCGGAGCGATCGTGTCTATCCAGAACCGACCTCCCGTCCTCGTATGGGCCAATGAAACTATCTTATGCACTGGGGGCTGCGGACAAATCTTTCGGGAATCCACCAATCCTAGTGTCGCGACAGGGGATGGGCATGCGATCGCATTTCGAGCGGGCGCCGTGATGCGCGATATGGAGTTCATGCAGTTCCATCCCACCGTGCTCTACATCGCAGGTAGCTCTCGGACCCTCATCACCGAAGCCATCCGAGGTGAGGGAGCTTACTTGGTCGACCAGTCCGGGTACCGCTTCATGAAAGATTACGATCCACGCCTCGAATTAGCCCCTCGCGATGTGGTCAGCAAATCGATCGTAAGCCAGATGGAAAAAACCCAATCCTCGTGCGTTTACCTAACGCTAAAACACCTCGATGCTCACCATGTGCGAGGCCGATTTCCGGGCATCGCCAAAGTCTGCGCTGGGTTCGGTCTAGATATCGCCACCGATGCTATCCCCGTACGACCTGGAGCCCACTACATGATCGGGGGGGCGCACGTCGATTCGGCAGCAAAAACCTCCCTTCCTGGACTCTGGGCGGCCGGCGAGGTGACCAGCACGGGACTGCACGGCGCCAATAGGCTCGCCAGCAACAGCCTCCTCGAAGGCCTTGTGTACGGGTCGATCGCAGGCCGCAATGCATCCCAGTCCGCACTTCAGCGAGCCTCAACAGAACTTCGCGTACTTCCGATCTCCAATGCCGCACGAACCCCAACGCATCCACCCTTTGACCTCGCCGATATTCGCAACTCCGTACGCTCCGTCATGTGGCGAAACGTTGGGGTGCAACGCAAGCGTGAACGGCTTGAAGAAGCCCTTCACGAAATCCGCCGCTACTGTAGCTATGTCCTAGCCCACGACTTGGAGACGGTTGAAGCTTGGGAGCTCCAAAACATCCTCACGGTTGGCTTGATGATGACACAAGCGGCATTGGCTCGCACGGAGTCGCGCGGCGTCCACCTGAGAACTGACTACCCAAGTACCGACAACACTCACTGGCGAAAACATCTCTCTCTAGTTCGGGAGTAATTTCGCTTCGGGAGCAAATTCGGCCCTCGCCGCCGTCCACCCCGACTCCCCCGCCAACATGGACCGATCAAAAAACTGAAACGACGGCACTTGCAATCGTTTTGCAAAAACCTTTAATTCGGGGTCGCAGTTTGTTGACAAGGCTGTTTCTCAGCCCATGGTAGGATTACGACGGGATACGACTTCGCTTCGTCGGAAATTTTCTGTCGCCCCTCCCAATTCATGAACAATGCGTAGCGTCGGGCGGCACGAGTCCCTCAGGTTGAGAACCGTTTCCGCTTCGGTCGCAGATGCCTTTGACCTAAGCCATATGTTGCGCTGTGCAAAGATCGGGACATGTTAAAACTATGAAAATTCGCAGTGATTTTATGAGCCTTTGCATGGTAAAAATCGCCTCACTTAGAGTGCCGACCGATCGTCGCAGTACTCTTTCTTCCATCAAGAAGGCCCCCTCACGCCGCGGTTTCACCTTGGTCGAATTACTCGTGGTTATCGCGATTATCGGGATTCTTGTCGGTCTGCTTCTGCCAGCTGTCCAAGCGGCGCGGGAAGCAGCCCGACGCGCGCAGTGCATGAACAATCTCCGCCAGATCGGGTTAGGGCTTTCAAATTACGAAAGCTCATTCAAACGATTCCCGAATGGTTGGGTCGACAACTTCCGGAGCAACCACACTACCCAACCAGGTTGGGCTTGGGGACATTCCATGTTGCCGTTCATCGAGCAAGGCCCCATGTACCAACAGATCGATCATCGGTTCGATGTCGATTCGATGACGACGCGCCCGTTCTTGACCAGCGTGGTAGCCACGTACCTTTGCCCCTCCGATCCAGGCGACTCGACTTTTGAAATCGGACAAGATACCGGCGAGGAAGAGGAAGAAGAGCACGTCGGGCACAACGTTGACGAAGGCCCCAAACTCTTCCGTATCGCCAAGGCAAACTATGTCGGTGTTTTGGTACGCTCGAAATCGGTGAGAATCCATACAACGGCGACGGGGTATTTTTTGGCAATTCAGCAATCCGAGCCCGGGACATCGTCGACGGGCTAAGCAACACGATGATTGTAGGGGAACGGTCCAGCCGACTGGGGGGATCACTTTGGCAAGGTGTCATCCGCGAGGCTGCCGAACCACTCGCTAGGTTCCTGGGCACCACCGACCATACGCCCAACAGTCCAGTCGGGCACTTCGACGATTTTTCGAGCCGCCACGAAGCGGGTGCGCACTTCATTTTTGCCGACTGCTCGACCCGGATCCTCCAAAACAGCATCGATATCAAGGTCTACCAGGCCCTCGCAACGCGAGCCAACGCTGAAGTAACCGGCGACCTCGATTGATTGGCGAAAAACCGAAAATAGCCTGCGATCGGTCGACGCAGAACAGAGTATTTA
>VGZN01000204.1 GCA_016872635.1 Planctomycetota bacterium
TCAGAGCTCTCGGTAATCCACTTCAAAATGTATCGTCTGCGATCGAGAGTGCTACCGGCGCGAACATCGAGCAATTGCGCATCACCCCACTGTGTACCAACAGGCTGCCATTGCAAATCGGATTCGATTTCGACCTCGCCGACCGCATCTGATGCTCGTGGATATTCGATGGTTGTTCGTGCGATCAATTGATCGCGATCGATGAGGATCTCTGTATTCATGAAAGGAGCATCCGACCCTATTCCTGGTCCATCCGATGGCATTGCAGTAAAAGGCCGAGTCGTCGCAGTAGGATTGGGGGACAAGCTACCGGAAATCTTGTCGACACCGCCGAGTTGCATTGAGTAACGACCGATCGAAGGATTGGATACCTTGCCTCGGGATGAGATATCGATGGTCCATTGACCGTCGGTTTCGATTTCTAGGGTTGCGTTGGCTGCTGCAAGAACTGACGTTTCGACAGTCCAACCACGAGGCGTTTTGCTTTCAGTCGGTTGATTGGGATTGGTGGCAGGGATGCGTTCATTTTCGATCGGACCGACCTTGGTTTGAGACTCGATCTGTAATAGGCGTCGTCCACCGCGGTCTGGATACCAAATCAGTTCGGAATCCGTCCTGGTGAAGCGACTCGATGGGACCTCGTTTCCGTCCACGGTAAAGCGGCTCAATCGCGAGCGGTCGGTTGGAAATGGGATTCGAAATGGCTTCGAAATACCGAGATCGCCGACCCACACTTCATACACGTGATTGCAGGTTTGCTCCGTATTTCCAAAACCGATCGATCGGCTATCCATTCTCAATAAGTGTTTCGCCGCGATTAGATAAGAGTCTCGATCCGGATTCGCTCGGGCTTGACGTTGGTTGTCGATCGAATTCGCGACCTCCGTGGGAACGTAGACGACTGTACCCGCTAATTCCCCAGTTTCGTCGATTGGGACGATCACATCAAAGTGGCTGACCAGTACATTGCCGTTGTTGGGGTCCTGTCCAAACGACTCGCTACAGTAGTACAAATGTAGGGTGTTGTAGCCGACTAATCCGATCAGAATTGTCGAGACAATACCAGGTTTGAGACCGTCCTTTGAAACTCCCGATGATTCATTGGAGGCATCGAGAGCATGTGTTCCTTCATTCCAAGGCATCCATCGGTCAGCCCGTGATGTCCGATTTCCTTTCCGTTGCGCCTCGATGACTGAGAGCATCCGATAGAGAAGATAGACGAGTGATCCTAGGCCTATACCGACCAAGGAAGATCGGAAATAGATTCCGAAGTCATCGATGAGCCAGTGGCCAGCAATCGATGCGATGCTCGCAGCCACAAGGGCTATCCAAGGGGATTTGCGTAGCATCCAGGGGGTAAGCACCATGCAAAACGCAATCAACAAAGCAAGAATCGATGAATCTCTTTCGGTCCCGATTTTGAGTGGGGTTTGGTCCTGTGGGTTGACACTGAGCAATTGTTGGCGAGCTAATCTCCATTTCCCGCTTAGCCATTCGGGGATCAATGCGTGGGGTGGTGTTCCATGGTTGGAGTCAGCTGAACCATGGTGGGATGCAATCGCTGCTGTTTGGTTCGCATCAAAGGATAGGGTGGAACGCCAACCTAGGATTGCTGCTGCCTCGCGATACCATTCCCATATGGTCCAAACCGACTCGTGAGTGGCATCTCGCGACATATCTCCTCGAATCCAACTTCCTCCGAGTGGGACAGGTTTTTTCTCGACAAGGTAATTCGGAATCCACAGCGATCGATGAGCGATCAATGCATTTCCAGGCGACCTAAACTCTGGCCATTGGAATTCAAACACCGCGTTGGAACGGCTTCCCCACGGCCAAGCTCTTTTCGCGACTAGCGAAGGACCGAGGAAAACGGCATTCAGGGAAATGCAGTCGTTCGAATAGGTACTCGGATTGTTCGATTTGTTCGCGGTATCGGCGGCCCTAGGCGTAAGACTTTTTTCCGAATACCATCGCCTGTGATGGTTATTTAGCCATCGAAGCTTTAGCCTGCTACCAACCAATTGGATTTGCAACTCGCCATTGGTGTTTCGATCTGGATTTAGCGATTTGGATTTCAGGAACTCTTTTCGGGTAGCGGTCTCATCTAGCCTCCATCCTTCAGGGATATCGATGGATGTTTCCAATGTGTCATCCTCGATGGCAAATACTAGAGCACGGACTAAGGCTTTCTGGTTACCTGACCCATCGATCGCAACATTCAAGTCCCACTTGGGAACCACCTCCGATGGATTCGATAACTTTGTCGAGTTCAACAGTTTTATCTTCGGTGGATTCGCTCGCAATCCATCCGCCGTCGAAACTTCCGGTGGCCACTGCAATAACCTTCGCCCCTGAGGATCGAAAGACCACTTCGCATTGGAAGAATCCGTGGTTACGTACCAATCGCGATCGACTTGCAACCAGCGTTGGCTCGTTGTGGAACCTATGACGTAGGGAAGGCCGACCGTCATCGGATCCGTGGTACCCGTCCGTGGACTGGAAGGTGGAAGTTGCAAGCTGCCTACGATCGTTGCGGTGGTGGTGTTTGGATCCGGAGGGCCAAGTTGAGTGGGATCGACAATCCACTCCATGGTTTTCCGGTCTGGCGACACATGGAGTTCCCAGGTTGTATCGAGCTTTCGAAGTCCTAGCGGTGTTTGCAGACTCCATTGCGTCGGCGGCAACTGACCTCGTGGGTTTTCTAGATTAGACTGTTCATGCTCTGATTCAGACGTCGGGAGCCGGATCGTGTCATCGAGTGCGATTCGTATCGGTTCGCGAAGTGTTGGGTCGAGCGGAATCTTGATTTCATGCTCGATGATCGAACGATTACCGCTTCGAAGGATTCGACTAAAAACCTTCGTATCACGGGTCGAAGGATTGAGTGGCGTTACCAGTGGAGGTAAGTTCCCATCATTCATTCTGAAGATAAGGTACTTTCCTAATCGGGGTAGTCGGTCTTTTTGCCAACCCGTTAACGCTTCCTCTTCAACGATCCAATCGGCATAATCCCCTTCGAGCTCCAGTCGAACGGTAGAGCTGGGTTCCATGATCAGCGCATCCCTTCGCTCCCAAAGGGGCAATGCAATCATCGGAGTGGTTGATAATAGGGTGCTTGGATCCTTGGGGAGGTCCTTGGAAACACGAAGCTCGATTTGAATCGGAGATGTCTCCGCGTTTGCCGATGGCTCTAGGCGGAGAATCGTCGGGAATTTCGAATCGGTTGGAGGAATATTCAGAGCCACGGATTTCGGCGTGATCTGCGCGGAGTCGAGTTTCCAGTCGGAAGACAACTGGATCTCCTGAGGACCCGGAGTACGCACTGGGGTCAATTGCATACGAACAATCGCTGACACTTGTTCAGAATCCGTAGATAGACGAGTGAGCAACTCCGCACGAGGTGCTGAATCGAGCTTGTGCATCGAGAACGAGAAGATGGGTTGTTTTTGGAACCAAGAGTAGTCGAACCTTAAAAGGCCGGGGGCAAGAGTTCGCGTACTGTCGAGTTTTCCATGTGTCGTGCGAACATTTCGGATTTGCCACGGAGTATTAGGCACGAGCGATGTGAAGCCTGACACGGTGTATCCGTGGAGCCACTCGACAGGTTTGATAGTCAACGTTTCTGACCCAGGAGCCTCGCTATGTTTTGATTCTCGCAAGACCGCGATCGGGGTTTGAAATTCCGCATTCAGCCGTAGTTTGGCACCACCCAGTAGATTTCGATTCGACTCTGTTTTTGGGATAGTGACTTCGATCGTTTGATCCGAAAACTGGAGTGAGGTCTCGCGATCGTTGACCAATAAGCTTTTTAGTCTTGTCCCTTGAGGGATTTTGAGCTTGATCGAGCCCTCCCCTCCACTGAATTCGGTCCACTCGCAATCGTAAAGTGAGCGAACCAGTTCTGTGGATACTATGTGTTGTACGGATTGCTTTGCAATCAATCTGCTGAAGTACGCATTGGAATCACCTTTGTCACTGGTGAATGCAGGATTTGCGGTGTTGAAAATATTGGTGGAACCCAACAAAATCGAGAAGGAAATCTGCTCCTGACCGCTTAGTTCTAGCAACCAATAGCTATCTCCGGTCCCGATTTCTCTAGGACTATCGGATGTTGGCCAATCGCTCAGTCGCTCGGCGATGGTGTCCCAGTTTTCCACCATTCGAACAACAACTGAGCTCTCGGAAATTTTTGCTCTCTTAGGAAGTTGAATCACCATGCATCCGTCTGGAGAGCGAGGGATCGATAGGGTGAAATTCAACCGATTAGGCGTACTGTTTTTTTGAGGTCTCAACGACCATGAGAACCATTCGGTGGGGCCAGAAGTGCGTACCAGTGGTCGACCGGAATCATCGAACACCCAGTTGGGTGCGTTGTTGCTGAGCGAAGTGCTCGATGGCGCATTCGCAGGATTTAAAGTCACCGGATTCAAGTCCAGTGACTTGAAGATCGGATAGTCGAGGGCGAGCGACCAAGGTGTCAGCAGCCTTCGCTTCAACGCGAGGGTGGTTCCTGATTGAAAGGAGCTGTTTTGCCATAGGATACGGGATCGCTCCGATACTAAATCTGCCCCTACCAATCGAGCTATCGCATGGAACGATTGAATGTCTGCTTGCGAGGGCGTTCCATTGTCGGCGATGGTAGCTTGTTCATCGAAATAAGCTTGAAG
This sequence comes from Planctomycetota bacterium, assembly GCA_016872635.1. GTDB lineage: Bacteria > Planctomycetota > Planctomycetia > Pirellulales > Pirellulaceae > JBKCUI01. Next base: position 4,668 of record VGZN01000204.1, read on the forward strand.
TGTTTCCGGAAGGTTCGCTACCTCAACGGGTTGGTAGCCTTCCAGAGATACTTCGGGAAGATCGGACTGTTGGATGAATAAGCGGCGGTACGGTGGACTCGCTTCGGTAGCAGACGATGGAGCCGTAGAATCCTGGGCCCAGGCTTGGCCAATGATAGAAGTGGTTGCCAGGATAAGCCATGCGATGCATGAGTAGTACCGTTGCGATGATCCCCCGCTCATGCTCCGTCTCCCAGCGAGGCAGTGGGAGAATTGTTGGAGAGAATGCCCTTTGGCCCATCTCCCCCTTTCAACCCGTCTACCCCTTTCAACCCGTCACCCAGAGACAAATGGGAGCCTGATGCGGTAGTGCGAGGCATGGTTGCGGTGACAACACTAGGCGATCGGCTAACGAATATACTTCGACGTCGAGCGCGGCGATCGAGAAGCCATCGCGTCAACCAATACGTGATCGCAATACTGATGGCCGCCATGGCGGACTGGGCGACAATGATCGAAATATCCCAGGCCCACTGCGAGAACAAGAACCCGCCGAGCAATGTTAGCATCCAAACCCAGGGCCATCGTAACCATCGCCGTTCGTTCATCAGGACGGAGAAGACAAGCACGATGAAGGCGACAGGAAGCCAAATCATTGAGCTAGGAACAAACCAACTATCCAGCGATGCAGCGCCTGTCATTGAAACAAGATCGTACTGATTTGTCTGTTGTGAAATGATCGCTTGGCGCGATGCACCTAGCATCCGTTCCATGACTTCCTGCGAGAAATCGCTCGTGCGTGTTAAGAAAAGGTCTTGCCAACCCCACTGATAAAGAGGCGTTAATTGCTGAGATGTCATTAACAGATGTTCGGAGCGAGGGACAATGATCTGCCAAACGAACGGGGCAGTGTTATCGTTTGGTCGCAATCGTGGCGCCGACATTTGGATCCTTCTCCACCAACCAACGTTTGAGGGTTTTGTGGTGAAAACCTCGAGGACATAAAGGTTTTCTTGGGAGGGACCACGGTCCGAGAGTGGGGGACGCAGCAATTCGATTTGGAGACTGTCCGGCTTGTCAACGCTTTCGGTGACATTGGCGAGCCGACCATCGAGTAGGATCTTTGCATCCTTCCGCACATTGGACGGTATCTTGATTTCGATCGACTCTTGATTACTCGCAAATCGCACAACATATCGATCTCGCTGATCGATTGCATTGAGTATGGTCTGTACCCACTCGGAATCGATTCGGACCGAATCGCTTACCGTATCACCTCGCAGTAACAAAAGACTGGTCCATCGTGGAGCGGATGGCAAGAGCGGAAAGATATGGGATCCCAATTCCTGCTCGCCTAGATCCTCCGCGGCGCTAGTCGATGTCCCTACCAAACCAGATGTCGCGCGTAGTTGCACTTCATTGGAATGCGATACCTTGAACTCTGAGGACTCGATCACCAGAGAGTCTTCCGCATGCTCTGGGGCGATGATCGGAAGGGGAAGATCCAGTGGAAATTGTTGAGTGTTATCCCAAAGGATGGAAAGGTTTGAATTCCATCGGACCAAAAAGTCGGAAGTGTGGGAGGAGTCCGAGGGGGCTAATGGAACATTCCACCGATACCAAACCATCCCATCGGAGATGGCTTGCGGATCAATAGGTAGCGATTCCAGTTTGGTCTCTATCCCATCGACGAAGATGGTTTTCGGGGCGAGGCTTTGTGCGATGGTCGCCGCAATGGTTGGATCCGGGGTTTCGCTCGAGGACTTGCTTGCTGAATTATCGCCAGGAGTACCGGTCGGGTAATTGGCGATTGGGATACCAATTCGAAGTGACGCAGGACGATTTCCGTAGCTGCGGCAGTTCCAACGATGCTGCAACTCAATTTGATTGCGAGAAACCCACGCAGACCCCGAATACGTTGACGAAGTCGATGAAGCGCGTCGCTTTCGTGATCCAGACCAACGTGCTGCGGTGGTCGTATCTGAGATTTGATAGGACAAAAAAAACGGTTTCGCCGATCTGGTAGCTAGTCGATCGTTGGGTAATTCGGCCCCCCGTAATGAGACCGTGTTTGGAGCATGCAACATGCCCGTTGTTTGCTCTGGATTGGCGAGCAATCGAAATGGCCACGACGTTACAAGCAAGGAACCGTAAACCGTCTTCGCAGCCCGTTGCTGGGTTTCTTGGGTTAGCCACGATAATTGGGGCAATTCCCAGGTGATATCCTCAGCATTGGGTGCGATGGGCTGGGAGAGGGTGTATTCAAGCCGAAATCGAGGCGTGTCGTCCGTACCGGAGCGATTGGCATTTTCACCCTCGGTCGGTTTCGACGCCGCGCCTGACGTTCCACCCGATGGCATGGATTCGCTACGAACGGAATCGGTTTGGGTAGTCGTGCGACCATCAATCGTCGGACCCAACCAAAGGCTCGAATTGATAGGAACGGAATAGCGTGGAATACGATCGGTGCTGAGTGGTTGGCCAGGATCGATTTCGTAATCGGTCGGACGCATAACGAGTCGCTCCACTTTCCAACCGACTATTTCTAACTGGAGAAGTGGCAACTGAATGGGATCGCTCAAGAAGTCGATGATACCGGTGAGTTGGACCTGGTCTTCTTGGATATCAACTGAGGTTTTCGATGTTAGGCGAGGTCGACTCGTCAACGAAGTCCACTGCGACTGGATGCCAGCGGGTTGACGCTCAAATTGATAGCTGTAAACCAGCGAATCGCTTCCATCATTTGCCTGTGATTGCCGAAGCAACTGAGTGTCATCCAAGGGTTTCCAGTCAAAAAGGACGTTGCGAGGGACCAAGCATTCGATGGTGCCGGTATGGCGCTGCACACCAGTGATCTCGGGTGAAGAAAACAAAATTGATTCAGTTCCGGAGTTATTTGCGATCTGCCATTCGATGGGGATATCGATCTCGGATCGCACCATCCCCTCCTCGATCTCAAGCGAAAGTTCCACAGGTCGTTTTTCGGCAGCTTGATCGCTCTCCAGTTCCGCTATGTTCCGTACCAATCGATAGCCCGAGAAACCGATCGGGTTGCTCGTTGTCTCGCGGACTTGGCTCCCATGAGGCAGTGCGATGATAAATCGTTTGCCGCCTAACTTTTGAGGTGCCCGAATCGAGAGGCTTGTGACCGCTCGAAACAGAGACGCATCAGCAGTTGGAGCAAATTTTGTTTGGCTCGTCGCTTCGATGGCTGCCAAGGTGTCCTGCTCGGTTTTTCGATTCCAGGACAACGTGACGGTGTTCGCAGTTGTTCGTACCGTGGCGACCGAGAAATCACCAGTGGTTCGAAAAGGCTCGACGACTTCGTTTCCACCCCCGGTCGCTGATAATTCCCAGTCCCCTTTCGGGAGCTTCAATCGAATTACGGTCGAAGTGGGCGGAAGATCGAGCCGGATGGAAAAGCCACCGCTCGACGAGGCAAGTTTGCACACCGCGTCTAATTGCAATGCGCGTTCCTGCGCTAGGCCAGGTTGGATCCGCCAAAAATATCCATTTGACTGCGTGGAAACCGAAAGATTGTTGATCGGTCGATCCGGGTTTGGAATCCATTGCAATTGCCCCAACGCGATCGGCACTGGGAACCAGGATTTGGTTTCCGTAGGAAGGCTAATTCGGCCATTCACTTTCACTTTGGCATAATCGCGATCGGGTTCAACGAGCAAGTCGAGCGAAGACAACCCGATGCCAGCGGGATTCTCAACGGCCGATCGAGAGGCATCGATTAAGCTTCGTTCGAAGGCTTCGTAGGTCGCCCGAGGGATGAGTACTTCTTCCCCTTTTTCGTTCTTCAAGTAAAAAACGTCGGGGCGAATTCCCGGTCGCAGCAGATCCGGAATCCGGTCCGGGGGCATTGATTTCGGTGTGGTCTCCTGGCCGGACAAGCCCGAGGTTATCACTCCCAGAAGCATCCATGCGCACCCCATCCGCCAAGCCCATAAGCTTGCTCGAATCTGGATAGGGGCAATTCGATTCATCAACCAGTCCTTATCGGTTCATCCGTAGCATGGAATACCAAGCCGGCCGGCAGGGCCATGGGCCTTGCTGATTTT
>VGZN01000205.1 GCA_016872635.1 Planctomycetota bacterium
CGTCAAATTCTGGAGAGCGAGTTGATGCTTTCCCTTTGGCCTGTTGGAAAGAAAATTCGATCGCCAGTCGAGTTGGCGTTGAACCTCATTCGGAGCCTTGAGGTCACCACCAACCTGGATCGATTGGCGAAAGCAATAAAGCCACTTAGCCAATCCTTGTTTTTTCCGCCCAATGTCAAAGGCTGGGATGGGGGGCGGGCTTGGATCAACTCATCCACGTTGATCGGGCGATCTAATTTTGTTGTCGATCTACTAGGGGACGGAAACACACGATTTCATGGTGGACCATTGGACGAATGGTTGAAGTCTCAGCGTATTACTTCTGTGGATCGGTGGATAGAGTGGCTTTCGGAGTCCCTTGTGGCGATACCATTACAATCTGAAGAACAACTCCGATGGAAAGAACAGGTTTTGTCGACCACGGGTACTAATCCGTGGCGAGCAGCCTTGATCACCCTCTCCAGGAACGCAAAACTTCAGCTTTCCTGAGCGTTCAGTTCGATAGCCCGATGAGTCTAATTCTGTGGAGCAGTGAGGAATGAAATGAAGCGTAGAACATTCGCAGCAGGCACGATTGCCACGGCCACGGGACTGGCAATCGATTCGACATGTCGGGGACGATGGATGCAGACTCTGGCGTCTGAATTGCGCGCGAATGCATCGGGCTCCGTTCGAAAGGATCGAGTGTTGGTCGTCGTCCAACTGTCGGGCGGTAACGACGGGCTCAATACCGTGATTCCGCATCGCAACGAGTTGTACCGTAAAGCAAGACCGAAGTTGGGGGTACCCTCGAGCGATGTGATTGAAATCGCTGACGGTTTGGGGCTTCACCCTTCGCTTAAATCGCTTGAAGGGATTTTATCGGATGGTCGAATGAGTATCGTACAAGGCGTAGGATACGAGTCTCCGAATCGCTCTCATTTCGAGTCCATGGATATCTGGCAATCGTGCAGGCACAAAAAGGATCGGGCCCCATCAGGATGGCTCGGTCGTTGGATTTCGGAGAACGGAGAATCCGAACGTCCCGATTCGCTCGGTGTGCACGTCGGTTCAGAGTCCGTGCCGTTAGCGTTTCTTGAGAGAGGAGTCCAAGTCCCATCGGTTGCGTCGCTGGAGCAAATGAGACTGAAAGCTAAGTTAGATCGGGAGAGTCCCAGCGGAGTAGGCGGGGAATCCGAATCCTCATCGATGAAGGCCGAAACGAGTGTCGGTACCGATGGCGACGATACCGATCCCGGGTTGTTAAGTTTCGTGGAGACGAGTACGAACGCCGCAATTGCGGCGAGCATGCGACTCGAATCGACGTTGGCGCAGTCGGAGACGCCTACCGGTTTCCCAGCCAGTCGTATCGGAGAAAAGCTGCAGGTGATATCCCGTTTGATTTTGGCGGCTGTTACTACGCAGATTTATTACGTCACTTTGGATGGTTTCGATACACACGCGAACCAGTCAGCGGCGCATGAGGCTTTGTTGCGGCAATGGTCTGAAGCGGTTGCCGCATTTACCTCGCGGATGAAAGAAGCAGGACAACACGATCGTGTATTGATGATGACATTCAGTGAATTTGGGCGGCGAGTTGCCGAAAATGCAAGTCTCGGAACAGACCATGGAGCGGCGGCGCCGATGTTTTTCGCAGGCCCAGAACTTCCCAATCTGCTGGTCGGAGATCACCCCAGCCTGAGCGATTTAGACGATGGCGACCTCAAGTTCGGGATCGATTTTCGCGCGGTGTATGCTGCTGTAATCGAGGATTGGTTAGGGACATCGAGTTTTAAGTCGCTCGCTGGCGATTACCGACAATCCGCCCTAGGATTGAACTTGTTTCAAAAGCGATCCTAACGGACTTTTCGAAACGATTCCATGAGTTAAGCGAGGCTGAGCGGTGCTCCTATATTCCAGCGATCTATTCGAGAAGCATGAAACAGGGAACCATCCCGAATGCATAGCTCGTATCCAAAACGTAAACGCAATGCTGCAGGAAAGGGGCTGGGACGAGCGATGTGTTCGACCAAGCTGGATGGCTGCGAGTCTTGAGCAGTGCCGACGAAATCACGACGGCGAGTATTTAGAACAGTTGCATCGGTGGAGTCGCGAAAATGCGGGACGTGTGGAATCGGACACGGTGGTGTCGGCGGGAACCTGGGATGCAGCGATGATCGGGGCCGGCGCTGTTTGTGATGCCGTAGATCGATTATGGGCCAAGCAAGACAGAACCGCGTTTTGTGCGATACGGCCTCCTGGGCATCATGCGCTCAAGAACGCTCCGATGGGTTTTTGCGTTCTAAACAATGTGTCGATTGGGGCCATGCATGCCCGATCGCTTGGCTTTGAACGCGTTCTGATCGTGGATTGGGATGTTCATCACGGCAATGGTACACAAAACTCTTTTTGGACCGATCCTACCGTCGGATTCGTCTCAATCCACCGCTTCCCTTTTTACCCCGGGACAGGAACACGCGATGAACGTGGCGAGGGAGCTGGGCTGGGAACAACAGTTAACATCCCGGTAGCTGCCGATACGCCAGCAAAAGATTTTTTGGCCATGCTGGCGGATGAGACAGAGCGGCTCGCAAAAGCCTTGAAGCCAGATATCGTATTTCTCAGTGCGGGATTCGACGCACATCGCGCTGATCCGGTCGGAGGCCTTTCCTTGGAGTCAGAGCACTACGAAGAGGCAGGCCGTTGGATATTGCAATTAGCAAATGACTACTGCGGTGGTCGTCTGATTTCCTTGCTCGAAGGTGGGTACCACTTGCACAGGATGCCCGAGAGCGTCGATGCGCATCTGAATGGCATCACTCAGGGTTCGAAGTCGTCGTCACCGGAGTAAAAACTCCATCATTCTCGTCGGCAATGAGTTTCAACGTCAAAAATCCCACGTTGCTGTGCAGAAGCACTGTATGAATGGGAATTAGCGTCTTGCTCTCCCCGTTTTCATTCATTTCGTGGTTGTAAATTTGAAGATCACCAAGGGTATTATCGCGTATTTCACCGTCGGATAGCAAGAAAATGGCGTCTGGTTTCAATTGCATAGCAATTCCAAGCGAAGTTGCTGGTAAGGTATCACTGCCGTGAACGATGGAACCGACCCACTGGTTCAGTCGGTAAATATTGTCTTTGGTTGGGTGAAGGAATTTGCCCAAGGGGGGGAGTTTTCCAAACATCGGGTGGGCTTGCGCATCGAAACTGATAACGAAGAACTCTTGGTCGGGCGAAAGACTCTGTATGGCGCGGATCAATTCACGTCTCAGAGTAGGCCAACGGGTTCCCTGCAGCATGGACTTTGAGCTATCGATGACGAATACGAAGCGGTGACCAGCCGCATAAGTCCCAAAGAATGACGCGCCAGGTTTTGTGTAATCTCCTGCGCCGCGACCTCGGGATGCCCCATCATTACTACCGTCGCCGCCGGTTGCCCCATCTGAGAGGATCGCTTCGGCGGCTTCCGCAAAAGCGCTGCTATGCAAATTGTCGGGAAGAGTGATTGAAGAACTCACGGACGCATTGGTTGTGAGCGACTTTGGAATTGCAATTTCTAAGGATTCTGTCGAAGGAGTGGAAGGTGGAGGGGCGCCCGCATCCGATGCAACCGTTTCCGATGCGATCTCAAATTGGGTCAATTCCTCGGAAGCGGAGTCCCCGCTATCGGACAGACTGAAGGAAAAGTTGGTCAGCTTTCCTCCCGACCCGACCAGGATCATCAGAGACATGGAGACTAGCAGCACTAGATGGACGCAGAGACTCGCCGTAAAGGCGGACATCGATTGAACATTCTTTCTCGACAACGGAAAGCGTTTCATCGACTCGGCAGCGGAGTTCGATGGTGATACTAGCGCCGATTCGTGTAACAACGGTGCCCCGGTGACTTTCTTCTTTGCCGTAACGTGCATGAACTCATTCATCGGATGTTACGGAGTTGGTATCAGGAACGGAGACTTTTGAGGACGCGGCATGAAGCGGTAGGTTCCATTATTTTCCGAGGCGAGCGTCCGCATACTCTTTTCAAACTCGTCGCGGAAAAAATGGATGACATGGATGGGGACTTTGGGTCCGCCGTCCGATAGAAAGTCATTCGTACGGTTCATCTCACGGATCTTTGTCGTCCAGTTGTCGACTTTTGTGTCGCCATCGAATAGGAGAAAAATCCCGTCAGGTTGCATCGCAATTGCAGATTGCAGCGCATCGATAGGGGGACGACCATCCCTTTGAATCTTAATTCGCCCAATCCATTCCATGGTTTTACTAAGATTTTCTGGATTTGCTGGAATCGGGCTACTTTCGGCAGTTTGACCACGAAAAGTCATCGATTCGAGTTCGCCACCAAAAAAGGAAATGTGGTAACGCTGTTTGGGCTTCATCGCGTTCAGTGAACGGATGATTTGTTCCTTGGCCGCTTCAAAAGCACCATCTCGACGCATACTCGGAGAGCTATCGACGACGTAGACGAACGTATTCCCGACGGCTTTCGAGCCGAAAAACTCCGCACCTTCCAAAAGCTTCGTTCCAGCACCCATTGCGGAAAGAGATTGTCCAAACATGGAACTGGCTACGGTCTGAGCCGACAATGGAGCGGGGCCTATCGATAAATTCTCGAGGGAAGGGGATGCTTGAGGAGACGGAAGGAGTTCCGCGGGAGGTTTCCATTCTGGAGTTGGGATGGATGTGGACTCTATCGCATCCAGGCTGGTTGGGGATTCAAGCGGTGTTTCCAGAAGGACTTCGTCGGTTTCGATATTGGAAGCTGAAATTGACAAAACGGCGTTGGGGCGCGCAATTGCGATTACCCAAAAACTGAAGCAAAGGAGCAAGAAACCGTGGACGATAACGCTGATCCAAAGATCTGGGGATGCGATGGGGCGACGTTTTGATTTTGTGTTTTGCCTAGGAGTTGCCCTTTGTGCCTCGTGCAATCTAGTATGGATTGCCGATGTTGAAGCGGGTTGCGCACGCGTGCATGGTTTTTCGCTGCGGGCTGCATCCAACTTTGTCGCGCTCTCTGGTGTGGGGTTCGTACCCAAGAGACTTTTTGGATGACGCTGGGGGCGATGATTTCGATCTCGTTTGAGCGAAGGACTAGCGGTTCTCAAGCGAGATGCGGTTGGGCTATTGGATTTGGGCGGTGACCAATAAAGAAGTCTTTCCTTTGCTGCGAGGTCCATCACCTCCCACAGGTTCGATGTCGTTGAGTTCTCCCAAAGGCAACTTGTTAGAGGGCGTATCTCGCTGAACAAGCGTTCCTTGGAGCAAGTTGATTCGTTTGTACTTTTAGTCCGATCGTTAGGGAGAGGTGTTTTGCAGTCGAGTCCATGCGAATCCACTCGCTGTCCTGTGACGATGTGGGTCGGCGCATGCTCATGATGTGTGTTTCCGTGTGTCTCCGAGTGTGGCGGGGAAAGCAGCGTAGAACGGTTGGTAAGTGCATTGTCAGGAATCGCAGCGAGATCGATGCGATTGTCCAACCATTGACGGAGCCGTGATTCGTTCCCTTGTTCGGCGTCCGAAATTGCCTCGAGCAATGCTGCATAGGCTGCGCGATACCTGGCAGCTTGCTCTTCGTACTGTAAGGTTGCTAACGCCAGCCTGCCTCGTTCGAGAAGGCCTCGGTCGAGTTCTCGCATCGGATCGTTGGTGGGTGAGTTAGACATTTTCACACAGAACTCGAAGCGATCGAAAGAGGAACTATTCCCGAAGTGATTCCTTCATTCTTGGGGATCCGTGTCCAAAGAGCAAGCAGCAAAGCACGTAGAAATCGGAGCCAAATGCTGCTAATGGCCCAAACCTTAGGGGGTGTTTTAATCCGTATTGAGTCGTGCTTTGAGGGAGCGAATCCGTTCAATTGTCGGTTCTTTTCGAGTTCCAATCGGAAGTTGGTCGAGCCAAGTGGTGAGTTCATGGATTGCGGATTCGTCTCCTGTTTTCTTCCAATCCTGGCACTGCCGTGCGGCGGCTCGAAGGGTGATTTCGAAAAGACTTTCCTCGAAATCATCGGCATTCTTTGCGTCTTCGGCGGCTTGCAAAAGATCTGGAACAGGGAAGTAGAACTCCTTGAGAGCGAGTTGCTGTACGAATGGCCATAGTACTGCAGCAAGCCCTGGGTTCGCACTAGACCAGGCACCCCAATAATCGGCTCGGTCGGCATTGGTTTGTTTGAGTGCTTCGATGAGAGTGGCCGACGGATGGTTTTCAGAACGGCCATAGATAGTGGTGACATGCCAAACCGGACTTCCAGAAATCGTCTTGAGATGCTTGAGTACATCGGTGTTGGTTACTGAAACGGCGGACCCCAGTACGGTTTTCGAGAGAACAATTTTTGTTCCAGGAACGCGACTGTACGAAAACGACCGCGTTTGAAAATTGTTCGGGCTGAACTCGGTGCCTTTAATCGAGGATGTCGAGAAAAAAACCATCAGTCCACCGAACAAAAACAAAAGAAGAAACAACAGTATCGGGATCAGATACGAGTTTCCTGATTTCTTTTTTTGTTGGTTCACGGTGACTTTGATCAGCAGGGCAGCGAGGTGGAAATGAGTCAACAGATGCAAATTTCTGAAGAGTCGGCATAGAGTTTAACATTTCGCTGAGTTTCGAGGCGGATTTCTTCGAGCAGGCGGGAACATTCGGGGACTTGCACTCGGACTCGCGATGGCCATGATGAAGCAATCCCGCCTGCCGCTCGAAATACGCGGTAGAGCCCTTTTGCCGGACCCCGTGGAGATTTCCAATGGCCCAATCGAAGAAAAGTGCGACCTATTCCGAGTCGCAGGTGCGATGGGTGGAAGCAGTCCTTTTTCTTTCGCGAGAGCCGATTTCCGCGAGGAAAATTGCTGCACAAGCTGGGCTTCCCGATCCCACGGCTGCACGATCGATTATCGCTTTGCTCAACGCGAAGTATGACGAATTTGGGCGGGCTTACCGGATCGAAGAAGTTGCCGGAGGTTTGCAACTCCTTACCCGGCAGCAATTTGCGGTTTGGTTGCGGCGACTGGACTTGGTGCCGCAGGAACAGGTGCTGAGCCATGGAATGCTGGAAACTTTGGCGATTATCGCCTACCGACAACCCATCGTTCGGGCCGAAATCGAAGCGATTCGAGGGGTGAACTCGGACGAGGTTCTACGGCAACTGATGCAGCGCGAGTTGGTAAGGATTGCGGGTCGTCACGAAGAATTGGGCCGGCCTTATCTTTATGAGACAACCCGTCAATTCTTGCAACAATTTGGGCTGCAATCGCTCGACAATCTCCCACGAGTCCAAAAGATTCGGGCTGCCGAGGCCGAAATTGCTTATCGGCTGGGCGACCCAGCATCCGGGCTCCCAAACTCGTTCGGGAGTTCAGAAACGAGCTAGGTTTTCATGAACCTTGAATTGACCGCTAGCACATCGCGCGGAAATCGTTAGAACAGTAGGGTTAGTAACGGGTTATTACTAGGTTTTTCGTCCCCAGGAATTGTCTCGAAAGAAGCAAGGTGTCCACCGTGAAGATGACGTTCGCTGCCTATGCGTTGAGTGAGATCGCGGGTAATGCGTCGGGTAATTGGTCAAGTTCCTCCTCGTGGATGGAGCCCGCCGTTGCTCCTTTGTTCATGTCTGATGAAGACGACATGGATGAAGAGGAGTTCGACGACGAAGAAGATGAAGAGTTCGATGAGGACGAAGAAGAGTTCGACGACGAAGAGGAAGAAGAGTTCGACGACGAAGAGGAAGAGGAGTTAGACGACGAAGAACTAGACGACGAATGGGAAGAAGTCGACGAGGACGACGACGAGGAAGAAGAGGATGAGGAAGAGGAAGAGGAAGAGGAGTGGGACGACGAGGAAGATGACTGGGATGACGACGACGATGAAGAAGAAGATGATGAAGACGAGGATTGGGACTGATCTTTCTGTCTGACCTCGTCTCGGCCTGTGGAATGTTCTCGGACGAGGAACACAACCGACTCATTGCCACGACAAAGTGTTTGTTACGTCGATTCTTTTGATGACCTATTGCTTGTGAACCCCGTGTGGTCTCTCGCACGGGGTTTTTTGTTGAAGGAAGTTAGAAACACAAGACTGAGGTGACGCTTGCATGCCAAACGCAACGTGTTTCTTAATCGGCTACTCATTGGTTTTGATTTCAGAGTGGGTTCGATTTGCGTCGCGAAGCGAGCAAGCCACTCGCTGGGCGACGCGTATCACCTTGGGCCTCTTTGCGGTGTCGTTGATTACGCACACCTTGTACTTACTGGATAGGGTCCAGACATCGACTGCAACGGGTGATGGTTTCAAGCCATTTGCAACATGGCACGACTGGGTCATATTGCTTGCCTGGGGGATATCGTTTTCATTTGCGTTCATGATGTGGCGACGAAGCGATAAGCAGATAGGCCTGTTCGTACTTCCTTTGATTCTGCTTCTTGTGGGATTGGCGATCGCCGTTCCAGTGGCTTCTCCGATCACGGGCGATGCGAGCACAGTATCGTTCTGGAGATTAGTTCACTCGGCAGCGATGTTGATCGGTACGGTGTTGGTGGCGATCGGATTCGCAGTGGCTGCGATGTATCTCGTTCAAGCTCGAAGATTAAAACAACGGGTTGCCGGCGGCAACTCGATTCGATTGCCTTCGCTCGAGTATCTTCAGTCAACGGGACGGAACTGTATTCTTGGGAGCGCTGCGGCGATTGGTTTTGGGGTGATCAGCGGCGCGATCATGAATTTTACTCGCGATGGTCAAGTTGCA
>VGZN01000206.1 GCA_016872635.1 Planctomycetota bacterium
GTGCTGCATCTTGCGGGGATCGATCAGTTGATCAAATGGGTGGAGTTGCATTCGTACTGGTTCGGTTCGTCGGGCTTCTATGTTCGAGGGAATGGGGCCATTGTCGGGATTCTCCAAACGATCGCTTATGGATTCGCTGCGTCCTTGATACCATGGGTGGGCTGCCGTTGGATTGACTACTGGACACCGATGACTCAGGAGTGTTCGAAGCAACCTGGGGAGGCCAACTTAGTGTTTTCGTCCCGAGCGGAGGCCGAGTCGTTATCGACAGCACTTCTCGACCCAATCGAAATTCCCAAAGCAAAAACTTCAGAGCGATGAATACGAGATTTTTAGAGCACTTGGCGGCGTCGAACATTTCGATGCGAGATGCTGGAACGTTCAAGAGGGAGCGGGTCATCGATTCGTCTCAAGGTACCACGGTTACCCTCGCCGATGGACGCCAATTGTTGAATCTGTGTGCGAACAATTACCTTGGGCTGGCTCAGCATCCGAGTGTTCGCTCAGCGGCGGATGTGGCACTTGAACGATGGGGATACGGATTGGCCTCGGTGCGATTCATTTGTGGTACGCAGACGATCCACAAACAACTCGAAGACCGATTGAGTCGCTTTTTGGGGATGGAGGACACCATCCTTTACAACTCATGCTGGGACGCCAACGGCGGACTTTTTGAAACTATTTTGAGCGCCGAAGATGCGATCATTTCGGATGAACTCAATCATGCAAGCATTATCGACGGGGTTCGGTTGTGCAAAGCGCAGCGATTCCGGTACAAGAACAACTCGATGGATGATTTGCAGGCCAAGCTTGAAGAAGCTAAAAATGCCCGCTTTCGTTTGATCGCTACTGACGGTGTTTTTTCAATGGACGGAACGATCGCAGATCTGGCTTCGGTCTGCCAATTGGCGGACGAGTACGATGCTATGGTCATGGTGGACGACTCGCATGCGGTCGGCTTTGTAGGAAAGCATGGCCGGGGAACGCATGAGTACTGCGGCGTCATGGATCGGATTGAAATCCTCACTGGAACACTTGGCAAGGCACTCGGCGGAGCCAGCGGTGGGTACACGTCAGGACCTGCAGAGATGGTAGAGCTTCTGCGGCAGCGATCTCGTACTTATCTTTTCTCCAATACCATCGCTCCGCCTGTGGTGGCAGGTGCCATCCGTGCGCTGGAGATGGTCAGTGAGTCAACCGAACTCAGGGATAAGCTCGAATCCAATACGCGTCTATTTCGTTCCGAGATGACCCGTCGTGGCTTGAACATTCTCAGTGGGACCCACCCCATTGTGCCGGTGATGATGGGAGACGCGGCTTTGGCAGGGCGAGTTGCACAAGCCATGCTGGATGAAGGGGTCTATGTGATAGGTTTCTCCTATCCCGTTGTTCCACAAGGAAAAGCGAGAATCCGCACTCAAGTTTCCGCGGCTCATACGGAAGAGCAATTGCTGCATGCAGCTGCTGCTTTCGAACGAGCGATCCAAAGTGCCCAGTAAGGGCCGCGTTCGGTCAACGGGAATCTTTATTGGACGCTTTATGCGAGCAGAGGGGAGAGTGCCATGGAAAGCAACGATTGGTATCTGGCTACGAAGCAATTGTTGAGTCATCTGCAGCGTTCAGGAATTACGCGACTTCCCAAAGCGCACCAGCCCTTGCCGGATGCTGTCGCCGCGTGGGGCCAGCGAGAATCATCAGCACTGTCAACGCATCCGATTCCAAACGCGTCGCTGGAGGTACAGGGGAAGTCAACCTTGGTTGGGCAATTGGCACCAGCAATCTCGACACCTCAGCAAAAAAACACCGAAGCGTCGAACTCCGCTTCCCCTCCTCGCTCGCTCGGCGATCCAAGTTCTGTACCGGTGACAACCGGTCATGCGCGGCCGGCGCCTGTTCCCGCGATGGCTCAGGTACCTGCGTTTTCTCACTCCTCCGCATTGGAGGATACAAAGGCGTGGGCGCGGCCACGGGGGACTGACGAGGAACGGACTGAGTCGCTTCGGATTCTTGCGGAAGATGTGAAAGCGTGCCGCAAGTGTTCCGAAATTGTTTGCAGGCGACAGCAGACCGTGTTTGGGATAGGCCCCCACAACGTTCGATTTGTGATGTTCGGAGAAGCACCTGGGGCCGAGGAGGATCGCACCGGCGAGCCGTTTGTAGGTCCGGCAGGACAGTTGCTTGATAAAATCCTCGTTGCGACTGGACTGAAACGGGACGAAGTTTACATCATGAACACACTCAAATGCCGCCCACCCAACAACCGCACTCCAACGGAAGCAGAAGTGGAAAACTGCCGACCTTTTTTTGAGTCGCAGATCGAGATCCTGCAGCCTGAATACATCATCTGCTGGGGAAGTGTAGCTTCGAGAGCATTGTTGAAAACCACCGAGAGTATCGGTCGTCTGCGAGGCCGCTTCTATCGCTACAAGCAAGCGAAAGTGTTGGTGACGTACCATCCGTCCTACTTGTTGAGGAATCCCGATGCCAAGCGGCAAACCTGGGAGGACATGAAGTTTCTCATGCGGGATATGGGGACGTTGAAATAAAAACCAAGGCACGAAATCCCTATCGCGCATCGGACGTGGATGAGAGCAAATGCCGATACCGAACAGATTCGGATTGTGATTGGATTATCGATTCGCCCGATTTGCCTTCTTTCGAGACTTCCATCAAATAGGCCTCGATGAGTGGCATACCATCGAATTGTTGAGATGAGTTCTCCATTCCCATCAAGCACAATGCAGTGGCGCCAGCATCGGCATCGATCGCTGTTGTTGCGATCACGGTTGCGCTCTGCCTGCGATCAAGGGGATTGCAGGAAATCGGATCGATGAGGTGACTGTACCTGCGGCCATCGATTTCAATGAATTGGTTGAGGTCGCCCGAGGTAGTGATAGCACAGGAGTGGAGCAATCGTTTGCACAATGGTGGTGAGTTCTTGCCGATGCCTGCAATCTCGATGGTCCAACCTTGAGATTCCGGAGGGGGACTACCCATTCGAATGTCACCTCCGATATCGATCAAGATGCATTCATGACCGGTAGCAACGATCGCTTCAAATGCCCTATCGATGATATACCCGGTCGCCAACCCAGAGACATCGATGATCATTCCTTCGGAAAGTAGTTCCAGCTGAAGTGGAGCCGCAGTGAGATTGGACTGGGGAGGATTGGGTTGTTGTTTCAAGTCTTTGGTTGTTGCATCTGTTTGGAGCCATCGTAAATTTTTCCAGCCGATCTGTTTTTGCGCCTCAAGGATTTCATGGGGATCGGGGAGCCTTTTTTCTTTTCGGGCCCGTGACCACAGGCGGGAAAGGGGACCGACGGTAATGTCGAACTGCCCAGCTGATAAATCATGCCAGCGTTGCGCTGCGGCTAAAGTACCCGCCAAGTCCAAACTCAAGGTGGCCGGTCGAAATGCTGCTTGTGATAGCTTGGAAACCTCGCTCGCTGGATCGTAGTTATTCAAGATGGGGATCAGCCGCTCGATTTCATCGAGTCCTTCATCGATGGCGAGTTGAGCACCTCGTTCGTCTTTGGAGTAGACGACCACGCGCAACACCGTACCCATCGTTGGGGATGAGTACTCGTACCTTTCCAGTTGCGAGTTGGTGGTTTGGGAAAAAGCGTATCCGTGGAGGAAGATCGCGATTGCAATGGCCGTCGCGGGCCACGAAGAGCAAAGCGCAAGCGTGCAAAACCAGGGAGCTAGTCCGTGCACTAAGCACCCGGGGAATACGTACCCGGGGAATAGTCGAGTGGATTTGGGGGATCGTCGAATGGATAATGAGGGCATGCTCGCGGCAGCACTTATTCGTAGTCGTATTTTTTGTTGCAGCTACTCGCGAGTGGATTTGTCGAATCGAGCACGATACACCGGCAAACCGTTGAGTCGGGTGCGTCGCTCGAAATGGGTTCGATAATCCATGGAATGCGTGGCTTCGGGTTCGGGAACGTAGAATGGTCCTCGCAGCTGGGTGATTTCACAGATGCGTGCGACCGCTTCTTCATAGTAGTCCAGGACGTCGGTCCAGAAGTGAAGTTTTCCCCCTGGAAGTAACGCTCGCTCGATGTTGAGGATGGTTTCGTCGCTCAAGACTCGCCGTTTTTTATGCTTGGATTTCCACCAAGGATCCGGAAAGTAGACATGGACAGCGATCAAAGACTCCGATGCGATGTCTTGCTGCATCAAAGCAACAGCGTCACAGGCGATGAAACATGCATTGGAAACCTCCAGCTTTTCGAGTTTGGCTTGGGCCTCTTTCGCGTATTTGGTGGCGAGTTCGAGTCCGATAAAAAAACGATCGGTCGTTTGTTGTGCGGCGCGGGTCAGGAACAGCCCCTTGCCCGACCCTATTTCCAACTCGATGGGAAGTGTGGATCGAAGTGCCCCACGAAAGCGGTTTTCCTCGGACTCGTCATTAAAGCGGCTCCGGGGGCTTTCGAATCCGCCATCGCTCTCTACATCGTCGACCGTGAGGGGTTCGTCTCCGGGATGTGAGGGTTGGGCTGGTAGGCCCGAATCGGACTTTGAATCTTGGTTTTCGGGGGAGGATCGTGGGTGGCTGTGTTGCATGTCGCGCTGGTTGGGTTATAACCGAATTACCTATTTTTTAGGCCCTTGAGCGATTTGGTCGACGGCGGTGTGCCTCGGGCCAGTTCCAGAACTGGTGCCTTGATCTGGGTAACACTGGGACCGACCATTCGTTCCTAGGATATGCATTCCCGCCTTCCTCGATACCCCTTGAGACCCCACCTTTCATGAGTTCCTCCGCAAAATTTCAAGCTATGGACGCAACCGCGATGGCCGATTCGACCACCCCAGCGAGTGAGCAAACCCAATCGAACCCACAGAAGAGCGATGTTGACCGACGCGGATTTTTGAAGACTTCTGCCGGTGCGGGAGTCGCCGCAAGTGTTGCGACGAGTTTCTTCAACCGATCCGTGCACGCCCAAGGTAGCGACATCATCAAAGTCGGTTTGGTGGGAGCGGGTGGACGGGGTACGGGAGCCGCCAAGGACGCGATGGATGCGGACTCGGGATGCCGGCTGACAGCGATCGCGGAAATCACCGACGATCGACTGGACGGGGCCAAGAAAAACCTCAAGCGAACTCTCGGCGAGCAATTTGCCGTTCCGGATGATCAGTGCTTCTCCGGTTTCGACGCCATGCAAAAGTTGCTCGAGACGGACATCAATGTTGTGTTGCTAACGACGCCGCCCGGCTTTCGGCCCATGCAGATGGAAGCGGCCGTTGCCGCGGGCAAACACATATTCTGCGAAAAACCAGTCGCAGTCGATCCGGTGGGTGTTCGCCGCGTGATGGCTGCGAGCGAAGCTGCCAAAGCGAAAGGACTCTCGCTCGTCTCCGGCTTGTGCTGGCGGTATGACTTGGGCGTGAAAGCCACGATGGAAAAGATCCACAGCGGCGCAATCGGTGACATTATTTCGGTCCAAGAGAACTACCTCGCTGGCACCCTCTGGATCCGTGAACCTAAAGATTTCTGGACCCCGATGCACAACCAAGTCATGAACTGGTTGTACTACCGTTGGCTCAGTGGCGACCATATTGTGGAACAATTCATCCACTCGCTTGATAAGTCGATGTGGTTGCACCACGATGTGCCGCCGGTGCTCGCCTATGGAATGGGTGGCCGCCAAGTTCGAACGGATACGGAGTATGGTGATATTTACGACCACTTCTATGTGGTTTACGAATGGGCGGATGGTACTCGCACCTATGCGGCAACTCGGCAGATGCCTAACTGCTTTAATGAGACCGAGGATTACGTCTTTGGTACCAAGGGAACCGCTCGGGTGCTCGCCAATGAGATCACTGGCGAGAATCCATGGAAATTCAGCGGACAAAAGCCCAGCATGTACTATCTCGAACACGTGGCCCTGATGAAGTCGATCCGTGAAGGAAAGCCTCTCAACAATGGTGATTACATGTGCAAGAGTACGCTCATGGCGATCATGGGCCGAGAAGCAGCCTACTCGGGCGAAGTCATCCGTTGGGATGATATCAAGGACAGCAAGATGTCGCTGATGCCAGAAAAGCTGCAATGGGGCGATGCTCCTGCGGTCGAGGTCCATCAGCCAGGATCGTACAGCTTCAACAAGACGCTGTAGGTCTCAACGTCCTTTGGGGCGTTGCTATCGATTGAGGCTGGAATGCATCAGCCGTTGCCACTGTGGCTGCGGCTGATGGACTTAAAGTACACGCTGTTCCGAACGCAGAGGCGTCGGACTTAAGGCAAATCGATGAGCCGTAAAGATCAAATTCTTGCTATGCTTGCGGACGATCCCAAGGACGCGTTTCTCCGGTATACATTGGCTATGGAATTGCGTAAAGAATCGGATCACGAGCAGAGTGTGAGGATGCTGCGAGAGTTGGCGTACGATCCTGATGCAAAATATGTGGCCGCGTTTTTTATGGCAGCACAGCAGTTGGCTGAACTGGATCAAGTCGAGGAGGCAAGAACGTTGCTACGCGACGGGATCGAGGAAGCCCGCAGGCAGAATAACTTGCACGCTGCGGCCGAAATGGGCGAGCTCTTGTCAGAGTTGGGCAAGTAACCGTCCTGCCTCTTTTAGGGGACGTAGCGGCGATCGTTTGGGGTGAGCTTGGGTCCGAAAGAATGCCGGAACTCAAAAAGCGTCTCCTAGTTGCCTCGTAGAAGTTGCGGACAACGAATCATGCCCATCGAAATTAATATTGCCTTACGGCGGAACCAAAACCAAGCAATCTAGCATCGTGTGAGGAGTTCGTGGATGATGAGTTTAGTACGAGGTAAGCCGATTTTTAGCGGCGTTCGGAGTGTTGTTCGAATGGTCGTGCTGGCTCCAACTGTCGCCGCAGCATTGGTGCTTGGCACGTCCGACGAGGTTGTTAGGGCTGTGGAACCTGTCGTGCTCAAACTCTGGTCAGGAGTGGCTCCCGGGGATCAGAAGGAGTTACCCGCTGAGGCGGATATCACCAAGCCAACGGATGGAATGGTTGCTGGTAAACGCGTGATTCGACTTGGGAATGTAAGCGAGCCAACGTTGACGATTTATCGACCAAAATCGGAACTGGAAACGGGGGCAGCGGTGCTTGTCTGCCCAGGAGGTGGGTACAACATCCTAGCGATGGACCTTGAGGGGACCGAAACCTGTGAATGGCTCAATTCGATAGGTGTTACTGCTGCACTGCTCAAGTATCGCGTTCCAAGACGCGATGGGCGTCAGCCATCGGAGGCGCCGTTGCAAGACGCTCAGCGAGCGATCAATGTCTTGCGTTTTCGGGCAAGCGAGTGGGAAATCGACCCTAAACGCATCGGATGTCTCGGATACTCCGCGGGTGCCAACCTATCCACGATGCTGAGTACTAAGTTTGCTACAGTGACGTATCCCAAAGTGGATGGCGCGGATGAACTAACACCTCGTCCTGACTTCACCATGCTCATCTACCCAGCCTATCTCGTCACGAACGTAGATCGGACAAAACTGGCGCCCGACGTCGCGTTTCCCAAAGACATGCCACCAGTGTTCTTAACGATGGCTCAGGACGACCCGCTCGGATGTGAGAACGTATTCGTTCCAGCGATGGAGCTGAATCGACTCAAGATTCCCGTAAGTTTGCATCTTTATCCGACAGGAGGTCACGGATACGGTTTACGCCGTACCAGCAACCCATCGTCTCAGTGGACCGACCGGGCAGAAGAGTGGCTAAGGAGTCGCGATTTACTTTTTCGGCGATGAGCTATTGTCTTTATCCGCGCTCTCTTTTTTGGACGTTGCTTTGTCGTTCTCACTTGCCTTCTCAGCGGTGATGACCTTCGGCAGTTCTTTTCCTTTGGGGACGAATTTGATCGAGATGCTATTCACGCAATGCCGTGAATTTTTCTTGGTCATCATTTCGCCTTCGAAGACGTGACCAAGATGCCCACCGCAGTTCTTGCACATGATCTCGACTCGCATGCCATCGGCGTCGACTTCTCGTTTGATCGAGTTCTTGATCTCGTCGTCGAACGCGGGCCACCCGCAACCACTGTGGAATTTGTCGTCAGAATTGTAGAGGGGTGCATTGCAACGTTTGCAAATGTACGTTCCTTCCACGAAGTGGTCGGTGTACTTGCCTGTGAACGCAAACTCAGTGCCTTTGTTGAGAATAACCCATCGTTCTTCGGGAGTCAGTTTGTTGTAGTCAGGCTCGTCCGCCATCTTCTTTTTGTCCTTGGAGGTCTTGTTCAGTACGTTCCGGTTGGGGACGACTTTGGCCGTTTCCTTGGAATCGTTGGATTTGGTTGTATCAGAGGGTTTCGTCGAGTTGGCAGGTGGATCGGCTGCAACGACAAGCAGTGTACCTGCACCGCCGAGGAAGGAACTAAGAGTGAGGATGGAAGGAAGCTTTGCAAAGATTGATTGCATGGTAACCTGAGCGGAATGCGAAAATGCAGTATGCTGTCGACGAAGAACCCACGCATGAGATTATAGCCCATCGGGCAAGCGGAGTCCGAGCCCAAAAATTAGGAACGGTCGGGATCCAAGTGGTCCCAGTGAATGCTAGCCCGAGGCAGGCGAATCCCTTGCGAATGGAATACCCTATGAAATACGCGATTTGCAATGAATTGTTCGAAGGAGTTCCCGGGCTGGAGGGGTACCGCCAGGCTGCGGAACTTGGGTACACCGGTGTCGAGATTGCACCTTTTACATTAGGGCC
>VGZN01000207.1 GCA_016872635.1 Planctomycetota bacterium
ACCTAGCAAGGCCTCGTGTTGCTGTCCGCGGGTACCGTTTGACAAGGCCGACGATTGCTCAAAGCAGAAACGGGCGACATCGAGATCGCGATTGGAGGCGACGAGCATGTTTCCAAGGGAGTTCCAATGCTTCTGCGTTGGTTTCCAGTGCATGGGCCACGCGACCGATGGATCGCGTGTTGTCCCTTCGACTTCGAGCAATGCTCGCAGTCGTTCCTCGGCTTCCACCAACTTTCCACGGTTTTGCTCCCATTGCGTCAATAACCAGTGGGCTTGGGCGATCCAACTGTCATGGGGAGTGAATACTGGGTTGTTCGAACCATCCGATCGGTTCATGTTCGACTTGCGCTGCAACCGAGCCGCTTCCTGGAGCCAGGCTCGGGTCAGGCTGGGACTATTAGGAGACTCCCTTTGCCAGTGGGTGAGCAAAGCGTGGTAATTGCACTCGAGTGCCAGGGGTGTGCCAGGGCATTGCCGGCTGACTTCTTCGTATTTCTCTCCAGCAATTTCCCAGTCTTGTCTTTTGTATGCATCTCTCGCCTGGTTATAGCTTTGGACCAATGCCGAACGATCCATGGATTTCTCGTGGTCCGATGCTGCCGTGGTTGGTGATTGGTTCGGTAATTCCCTGGAAACTGCCTCCGTATCCACGGCGGATTGCCCTTCGATGCGCGCGCACCAAAAAGCAAGTGTAGCTATCGCACCAGTCATGTATGCGACGACTCGGGGGATATAGGTCGATTGCTTAAGGACGCTTCGGGGCATGGAGACGTATGTTTTAGAAGTATTGCCTTAGAGGTAGTGAATCGAGCGGATTAGTATCGAGCGGATTAGTATCGAGTGGATTTCCAGCGATGATTTCGAGTTGGGAGATGATGGTTCATCCTCCTGCGAAAGGATTCGAATGCGAACAAGCGCGAGCCCTGTCTGACCTCGTCCTGCCTAACGTAATTACGAGAAAGTTTGACTGGAATCAATGGAAAATGGGAAACACCGGTATCGATTCTCTAGGAATGAGGCTCCGGCGTGGTTCTCGCGAAGTTCGCAGGTTGCTTTCCATCAAGGCGTGCCCTCGTCGCTAAAACCGATAGGAATGCGAGCAATCGTACTCGACTGCGGAATCCCTTGCGTTTTCCATCTGCTTTTTGCTAGAAGAAAGGTGGTGTGGGTCACGTCCGTTCATTGCCATTGATGGGTTGCTTCCATCCATGATTCGATCTTGTTCCAATTTGAATGCGCACCGAGGCGTGAGCCTTGAGAGTAGCATCGTGGTTTGGAACGAAGAGTTTCTCAGTGCGGAATCATGCGATCCGACGTTGTCCTTGCTGGCCTTTTCTCCGAGGCGTCATTCCACATGGATTATGTACGCATTCATGGTGCTATTGGTCGGTGGTGAAGTAGGTTGTCGTGCGTTTCGCGGAACACCTGCGAATAAACCTTTGGTCTCTGCCAGGCAGTTGTCGTTGCGCGGCGCTGATGCGTTGCAGCGAGACCGTTACTCGGATGCAGAGCTATTGTTCTCACAAGCTCTCGCGCAGTCACCGCTCGATGAAAGGGCGCATTGGGGATATGCAACCACACTGTGGAACCGAGGAGATAAAGAGCAAGCCATTCATCATATGAGCGAGGCGCTACGGTTATCGGGAAAGAATCCCGAGTATGCGATACGG
The DNA here is from genome assembly GCA_016872635.1 of Planctomycetota bacterium. Classification (GTDB taxonomy): domain Bacteria; phylum Planctomycetota; class Planctomycetia; order Pirellulales; family Pirellulaceae; genus JBKCUI01. The sequence goes on from VGZN01000207.1 coordinate 1,671, forward strand.
CTCGGGGAAATGCACTTGGAGTCCGGAAAGAATGAGCAAGCAAAGCAGATTGCATTGGATGTTCTTTCAGTAAATCGCAATCATGCTCAGGCGTGGGCATTGCTCGGCGATACACATCGCTCGTCGAGTGAAACACATGATGCGCTCGAATGTTACCATCGAGCGCTATTGATCCGGAGCGATTACCCACGAGTCCAACTGTCGATTGCGGAACTCTATCGCACGACCCGAAGGCCCGAGAGATCGTTGTCGACACTTGACCATATGGTAGATCTTCATCCCGAAGTTTCCGATCAGCCCGAGCACATGCTGCAGCGAGGCTTGACCTTTGCCGACCTCAATCGCCCTCAAGAAGCGACGATGCTACTGGCGAAAGCTTCTGAACGGCTCCCGCCGGAATTATGGCAACGACAGATTCAAGTTGCAGAAACACAGTATCGACTCGGTGAACTCGTCCAAGCACGAATCACACTGGGACGGGTCCTCGCCGAACACTCGATGGATCCCGAAGTCCTGCGTGTAAAAGGAAGCTTGGATGAATCCTTTGCAAAACTCGCCGCCACCAGTCCTATCCTTCCAAATGCTGGGTTGAGCAGTCGCCCCGGTACGAATCCTTCTGCGAGTATGACTTTTCCCTCCGGTAGAACTGCCCCGAGTAACTTCCCGCCGTCCAACACCATGTCAGGTGGCGTGAGTTCCCTTAACTCATCCACCAAAAGGCCTGGCTCCTACACCGATGAGGCCGCCGACAAGTCTGCTCGGTCGATACCGGGGAATTCGGTTTCAACGCCTAGGGATTTGCAATTTCGACGCTAGGCGGCGAAATCGATTTTTCGGTTTGGTTCCCGGAGGGTGTTTGGCTCTTGTACGCCATTGGGTCCGAGTTCCGCGAACGAATGGCGGTTCGCCGGTTGTTTATCGCCATGCACTGTGGATTGATGAAAAGCGGTGAGTTGGCATCTGCTCTCGCTCAGTTCTTTCCGCTCGATTCCTGGTGGATTTCGAGCATCAACTGCTTGGCGTTGGTATGCGCATTCTCAAACGCGGCGTTGTTGATATGATTTTCGTCGGCGTTGTTGCACTTCCAGGAATTTTGGGAGTCCGCCTGGCTCTTGTGAAACGGTTCTTTCCATGCCTCTCATTGTTCAAAAATTTGGTGGTACGAGCGTCGCGACTCCTGAAAAGATTCAGGCGGCAGCGAGGAAAGCGATTCGAGCACAGCAGGAAGGGAATCAGGTTGTCGTCGTTGTCAGCGCTATGGGCCACGAAACGGATCACTTGATCGATTTAGCGAAACAAGTCAACGGCGAACCGCCAGCCCGTGAAATGGACATGCTACTGAGCACAGGTGAACAAGTCAGCGTAGCGTTGATGGCGATGGCAATTCACGGATTTGGTTACCGCGCCATTTCGCTTACCGGGGCGCAGATGGGTATCAAGACGGACAGTTCCTACACCAAGGCCCGGATCAAAACGATTTCGACCGATCGCATCCGACGATTGCTCGATCAAGGCAACATTGTTATCGCGGCTGGATTTCAAGGGGTCGATGAAGACTTCAACATCACCACGTTGGGCCGTGGTGGCAGTGACACCACCGCGGTAGCGTTGGCTGCCGTATTAAATGCGGATGCATGCGAGATCTACACTGACGTCGACGGCGTTTATACAACGGATCCCCGATTATTGCCCGAAGCCCGCCAAATGGGCCTGATCAGTTACGACGAGATGTTGGAGTTGGCGAGTCTCGGAGCGAGCGTCATGCACAATCGCTCGATCGAGTTTGCTAAGAAATTCGATGTTCCAATCCGAGTTCGAAGCAGTTTCTCCGATGCACCCGGTTCGATGATCGTCTCGATACCAGAGTCCCCAACCGTTCCCGTGTGCGGAGCCGCACTAACTCGCGATGAAGCTCGGGTTACGGTCCAAGGCGTACCCGATACCCCAGGGATGAGCTACGAGATCTTCAAACGGCTCGCAGATCGAAAAATAACGGTCGACATGATCGTCCAAAATATCGGGATGGAGGATCGCGCCGACATCTCGTTTACGATCCCGAGCGACGAACTTAAAGAAACGTTTCGAGCGGTGCAGGAAGCCGTCGATGTCACTGGTGCCACAGGATTACACCACGACGACGCAGTCGCCAAGGTTTCCGTTGTCGGGCTTGGAATGGCAGACCAAACAGGTGTCGCCGAACGGATGTTCGCGGCTCTGGCTGCCGCCGGAATTAACATTCAAATGATCACCACCAGCGAGATCAAGATCAGTTGCTTGGTCCAACGCTCACAAGCGACTACAGCGCTGCGTTCCGTGCACCAAGCGTTCTCGCTCCACACCAAGCCGACCGATGCGAACCAATGGCTTATCGGTCAAATGTCTCATACCAAGCAAAGTCCCAGCGAGGTTGTCGAGCGCTTGCGTTCGACCAACCTGGAACAACTGACCTTGCTCGACATTTCCCTGCTCGGCGATCAAGCTCGAGTGACACTGTCAGGCGTTCCAGACACCCCTGGCCTGGCCGAGAAAGTCTTCCAAGAAGTCGCCAGCGCTGGCATATTCGTCGATATGATCATTCAGAGCTGCGATGGATACCAAGGGGAAACGAGTATCAGCTTCACCATCCCCAAAGAGCAGATGGATGCGTGCATGGAGGTGCTCGGAAAAACGGGCTACCGATTCCGAAAGATCGGAGGAAGCAATGATATCTCCAAGCTGTCGGTGAGCGGTATCGGATTGCGTAGCCATACCAGTGTTGCAATCGCTATGTTCAAAGCCCTCGCGGACGAAGGGATTAATGTCCTGATGATCAACACCAGCGAACTGCGAGTGAACGTGGTTACCGAAGGCAAGGATGGCGAACGTGGCCTCAAGGCATTGCAAAAGACCTTTGCGGATGCATTGGTTTAAATCCCAACCGAGATGCATCGTCAGCATCGGTTTTCTGCGGTGGACTTGATATCGGGTGCGCTAAATCGCACTGTCAATGAAGGAGCAGCGACGCGATGACCATGGACAATACCAAATTTGCAAAACCCGAGTTCATGTACTTTGACCTCGGCAATGTTCTCCTCTACTTTGATCATTGGCTCGCAATGCGATCGATGGCGAAAATCGCCAATGTCGATCCTCAAAGAATGCATGCTGTAATCATGCAGAGCGATCTGCAAATCGAGTACGAGACAGGATTGATCACTGGTGAAGAGTTCATCGACCGAATCGCCCAGTCGCTCGGCCGTTCCCTTGACACTCAAGAGATGCTCCAAGCAGCCGCGGATATGTTTATTCCGAACGCTCAGATACTCCCCGTGCTCCACCATGTTAAAAGTTTGGGCATCCCAATCGGACTGCTATCCAATACCTGCGAGGCGCACTGGAATTGGATCCTGCATATGAAGTACCCTCAGGTGATCGACTGGTTCCTGCCCGTAATTCTGTCCTTCGAAGCCAAAAGCATGAAGCCTGATTCTAGGATCTACGAAATTGCTGCGGACCAAGCGGGACGGGAGCCATCGAAGATCTTTTTTACGGACGATCGGCTCGATAATGTCGAAGGGGCTCGGCGGGAAGGGTGGATGGCGGAACCATTTACCAGCGCGGATCGATTGATGGATATCGTTCGGCACTGGTAGCATGCCACGCTCGATCGCAACGAATCACCTAACACGTCCGTAGATCCATTCGCGGTTAAGTTCTAAATCAAGTAAGCTGGTGGGATCCTTATGCTTTGGATCGATCTCGACTGCGCGCGAATTCGTCGCAACCGTCGATGTATCGGCATCGATATTCAACCATTCGGTAAACCCAATCTATGTTGCGATTCCTGACTTTCGCAGTTGCAACTTTTTTGAACCTTTCCACCCCTCCGAGTGATGTTCGCGGTGAATCGTTCCGCGCGGGGGCTGCGACGATCAATATCGATCCTGTCGAGAAGGAGTCGATCGTCGCGGGGGGATTTTTGGAGGGACGAGGTAGTGTACTCCAAGACTCCTTGTGGGTACGGGCGATCGTACTCGACGATGCAAAATCCCAGATAGCTTTGGTTGTGGTCGATACCTGCATGATGGAGCAGACTTTGATCGATGCGGCAAAGGCAGAAGCGAGCCGGCGTTGCGGGATTCCCGCAACGCATATGCTGGTGTCTGCGACACACACCCATTCGGCACCGGCAGCCATGGGATGCTTGGGCACCAGGCAAGACGCAGCGTATGCAGCGATGCTCCCCGGCAAGATCACCGATGCAATTGTGGCTGCCCATCAAAATCTTCAACCGGCACGGATCGGCTGGGGAACTGTCGACGACTGGGAACACACTCACAACCGACGTTGGGTCCGCCGCCAGGACCGGAAGGTCGTCGATCCGTTTGGCGAGCCCAAAGGGTTGGCCAATATGCATCCTGGATACCAAAGCCCAGATGTGATTGGTCCCTCAGGCCCAGTCGACCCGAGCTTGTCTTTGATCTCCCTGCAAACGCTCGATGGAAAACCGCTCGCCCTCTACGCGAACTACTCGCAACATTATTTTGGCACGGGCGCCATCTCTGCGGATTACTACGGATTGTTTTGCAAGCACATTGCACAACTCGTCGGGGAACCGGGTGAGGGGAATGGACCTTTTGTTTGTGCACTCTCGCAAGGGACCAGCGGTGATTTGATGTGGATGGACTACGGCAGTCCTGCACGAGCGGTATCGATGGCGGATTATGCTGCCGAGGCAGCTCGCTATGCCGAGAAGGGGCTCGACACCATTGAGTATCACTCGCACGTAACGTTGGCTGTTGAGGAACGATTGCTTCCACTGCGGTACCGCGTTCCCGATGCCGCGAGACGCATGTGGGCGGAGCCGATCGCATCCAAAATTGAGAACGACCTTCCCAAAAACGTCACCGAGGTTTACGCCCGCGAAGCCTTGATCTTGCACGATCGCCAACAGACACAATTGAAGCTGCAGGCCTTGCGGATCGGTGATTTGACGATTGCGGCCCTTCCGAACGAAGTCTATGCCTTGACCGGTTTGAAACTCAAACGTCGATCACCCGCTCAGATGCACTTCAATGTTGAGCTGGCCAATGGTGCCGAAGGTTATATCCCACCTCCAGAGCAACATCGACTGGGTGGCTATACCACTTGGCCCGCTCGTACTGCGGGACTTGAGGTAACTGCAGAACCGAAAATTGTGGATGCGTTGGTCGAAGCGATGGAGCGCGCGACTGGGAAACCACGGCGGGAACTGGTCGATGAACATGGTCCATACGCGAAGCGGATTCTCGATGATTGTCCGGTCGGTTATTGGCGACTCAACGACGACGAAGGAATCGTGACACATAACGCCGTCCCCGGTGGGAAAGAAGGGCAACTCCTCGGCGCGTTTGCGTGGTACTTACCTGGTGTTGGTAGTGGGACTGGGATCGGTTTGCAAGAGCATTTGGTAACGTCGCCGTTCTCAGGTCCCAAGGGCATCAATCGGTCTATCCATTTTGTCGATGGCCGGTTGTTGATCGACGATCTGCCACCCATCGATCGGTATACCGTTAGCTATTGGTTTTGGCTCGGTGAGCGAAGCGGCGCCTCCAATCGTAGTGGCGTCTTGAGCTCTCATATCGGAGGTGAATCGATCAGCGTTCACCAATTCGAAGATCATTCGGCACGTTTGCAAATCTCCGCGCCGATCGCAGCGACCACCGAAGATCGCGAGCCAGAAAATAGAGCCGCAAGCTCAGAACGACTCCTTCGTGCGGATCAATGGAATGCCATCAGTATTGTCCGAGAGCGAGATCGTATCACGGTATACCTCAATGGGACCATTGAGCCATCCCTTTCGTTGGAGAAGGTAGGTGTCGAGCAGCAATCAAGCATGCAGTTTGGCACAGAGATACAAGGCAAACTCGATGAGGTTGTTTTCTTTGATCGATCGCTAGACAGCGAGACCATCGCAAAACATTGGCAGGAATCAACGATTGCCGCTTCGAATGCCAAACAAGATCGGATCCTGGAACGGGTCCGGCCGGGTGCTGGGGGAGGAGAACCAGCACCTGAATTTCGTGAGCAATATGCGCCGTATTTGAAGTCTCTGAAACCGAGTTGGTATGAAGCGTTCGAAACGATCCCACCGAACTTAAAGCTCGATGGTCGCGTGTCCTTTTCAAGGGACAGCTTTGGTGCCTTTCAGGGAGGTCGATGTCGTACCGATATCGAGTCCCTAGGTGGATCGTACAGCGTTTCCTTCTGGTTCATGAATCGACTTCCTAATAGTTCGCGGCCGGTGACCGCATACCTCGTTTCGCGAGGTCCTGCTGATGCCGCGGCTGCACCTGGAGATCATTTGGGCATCGGTGGGACTCACCTGACCAACGCTCAAGGAAAACTCATTCTCTTCAATGGGAACCAGCGCGATGAACTCCTCATAGGAAAAGCGACGATCGAACCAGGGACATGGAACCATGTTTTATTGATCCGGGACCAAAATCGCGCACGGGTGTATCTCAACGGTGGAGATAGCCCGGATATTGAAGGTGAGATCGAGGCTACTGCGATCGATTCTCGAACAATTTTCTTGGCCGCTAGGAACGACAATTTTGCACCGCTACAAGGGAATATTGCGCATGTAGTTTTCTTCGACTCCTCGGTTGATGGTGCCCTCGCAAAAGAACTTTTTTCAAATGCATTGGGGACCTCGTCCCAGCCATATGACGCTCAAGCGAGCAAGGATTTGACGTTGTCAGGCCCGAAAGGAGCGTTCGAATCGCTCGAGTACATTCATGTACCGCCTGGATATCACGTATCGCTGGCCGCGTGCGAGCCTCAGGTGTTCGATCCAGTTGCTTTCGACTGGGATGCATCTCTTAAGATGTGGGTTGTCGAGATGGCCGATTACCCCCTTGGGATGGATGGTCGAGGTGAACCGGGGGGTCGTATCCGGAGGTTGGAGGACAAAGATCGAGATGGCTTTTACGAATCAAGCGTTCTCTTTGACGAAGGGCTCAATTTTCCGACGGGGATTTTGTGTTGGCGAGATGGTGTGTTGGTCAC